>CAZYKS010000106.1:0-3880 GCA_964648375.1 uncultured Gammaproteobacteria bacterium
ACATTTAGAAGTTACGTGTTTAGATAAAAAATTGTGTAACAAGGGGTTGCAACCCCTTGTTTCCAAGTTCAAACGCGTAAGTCCTATAATTTAATTATTTTATAACAAGATTATCTCCTTCTGCTTCTTGGTCGTCACCGTCAGGTCCAGCTTATTATCGATATATACGTCGATTTCGCTCCTGACCCCGAATTTTTTCTCGAAATAGATGCCCGGTTCGATCGTATAGCCCATGTTCTTCTTGAGCGGTTTATCGTTCTGCGGCCGGATACCCTTGATCTGCCCGTGTGGAGCTTCCATGCCCAGGCTGTGGCCGGTACCATGCGGAAAACGCTTTCCCATACCGGCAGCCTCGATTACCGAACGTCCGGCTTCATCAACCTCCCAGCCTGTAGGCTGCCGCCCTTGTTTCAAAGATTTTTTAAGATGACTTAACGATGCCTCGCGCGCATTGATCAATATGGCGAATACTTTCGCGATTTCTTTCGGAACTTTCTTACCGTAATACCCGACCCAGGTAATATCGGCGTAAGGCGAATTAGGCTTGTCCAGCCGCGCCCATAGGTCAAGCATAATTAAAGTTTCCGGCTTAAGTTTCAGGCAATACTGGGACGGATAATAATGGATATACCCGGTATTCTGCCGGAAAGCGACGATCGCGTTATGCTGATGGGTCCTTAAGCCCTTGGCCTTGAATTGTTTTAAAATAAAGCGCATCACTTCGTATTCGGTAACGGTTTTATTTTCGGCAATATAAGCGAACGCCTTATTTTTGATTATCCCGAGTAACCGGGCGGCTTCCATATGATTTTCCAGCTTGGTTTTATTCCAGGTCATAATATTTATTTCTACCGCCCTGATTAAATAGGGGCTGGGTCAGGCAGGCTTTAGCCTCCAATTAAATCGTTTTTAACTAAAAATTCCTTTACTCGCTGATACATTTTTTCATGTCCAATTGCATTCGGATGTAGCCCATCATCTAAGTCCGCATCAGTTAACAAATCATACATAAAAATAAATGGCAGACTATTGCTTGTGCAAAATTTTTCTATAATACTATTATACTTAATCACATCCTTATTTTTGTAATTAGCGTCCAAATTCCAGGGAATAGGATTGGTTTTTGCTTCATCCACTTTTGTTAATCCGATAAATACGATATGGTTATTATATTTTTTTGAAATTCTCAATAAATTTTCCAGATTGTCAGAAAATTTTTCCGGCTTTACCTGTGGTCCATTCAACTGTTTTCGGAATGATGAGTCATTCATGCCGATTCCGACCATGATTATATTCGGTTCTCTCGCTATGATCTCATTCTCGTATCGTGCCAGTAAATCGTCGCTATGATCACCGGATATGCCTAGATTATAGACCGTATATTTTACATTTTTTTTCGATTCCAGATCAACTTGTAAACGATTAACCCAGCCCCCCATTTCCCGGTCACGTTTTCCATGTGCGATACTGGAACCAAAAACACAAATTGTTTTTGCCATCTTTAAATTATGTGTTATATATAATGTTTTGTGTGTTATATGATTTTACACCTCCATCCCCCTAAGCGCTGCCACCCTTTCACTAATCGGTGGATGCGTCATAAACGCTTTTGCGAAAAAGCCCTTTTTATCGCGCCGGTCGCGTTTACCCTCGAACGGTGACGCGATATAGAGATGGGCGGTGGCCCGGTTGGCGACCTCGAGCGGTTCGGTGTCGGCCGAGATCTTCTCGAGCGCCCGGGCTAGGCCTTCAGGATAGCGCGTTAACAACGCACCGTCGGCATCCGCCCGAAATTCTTCTTTTCTTGAGATCGCAAACTGCATCATATAGGCGAAAATCGGCGCCAGGATCGACAGGACCAGGGCCGCGATCATAATGATCAATTGCAGCTGCCCGCCGCCTTCCCGGTTATTGCTCCGTCGGCCCCCGCCCCAGAAAGTCCAGCGTCGGAACCAGTCGGCGAGGAGAACGACTACGCCCACCAGGACGGTCACGAGTGTGGACAGGAGGATATCGCGGTTGCCGATATGCGACAACTCATGCGCGATTACCCCTTCAAGCTCGCTTCTTTCCAGCTTGGTAAGCAGTCCGGATGTAACCGCCACGACCGCGTGCTCCGGATCGCGTCCGGTCGCGAATGCGTTCGGGGCGCTATCGTTGATGATATAGATCCGCGGCGTCGGCAGGCCGGCGGTGATACAGAGATTTTCCACGATCCGGTACAGTTCCCGGTTGTCTTCGAACTTAATTTCCTTAGCGTCGCTCATAGCCAGAACCATTTTATCCGAATACCAATAGCTGAAAAAAGACATTAAAACACTGAATATCACCGCGAACACTAAAATCCCCTGGCTGTCCATAGCGTATGAAAACACATATCCGACCAGGATGATGAACACGAAAAAACCGGTTAAGAGTAGCCAGGTTTTATGCTTATTGGAGTCAGCATTGTGATAAAGAGTAGCCATAAATCTTATTAATCATATAAATCACTGCAGATTGATATAATTGACAATTTTATTTTTTACAGGGATTTATATGATTTATATGTATATTAGATTAACTTATAAAAACAAAAAATACAAGTAAGCCAGCCCGGCAATCGGAGAAAAGCTACACCGGCAATCGAATGCATCAAATAAATCGCATTCAAGGCGTTTTGCTTTCGCTTTATAAGCATAGTCTAAAAACGAACGCCCCGCTTAAATAAAAGCGGGGCGTCTATTTTATAAATTCGTTAAATTCGTTCTCTATTCGCTAAGTTCGTGTATTATTAGAACTTGACCGAAACCGCTTCCCTTTCCTTTTCGTCTCCGATCTCGAAATAATCCCTCGCCTTGAAATTGAGCATGCCGGCCATCATGTTGGTCGGGAAAACCTGCAGTTTGGTGTTGAAATCGCGGACATTGCCGTTATAGAACCGGCGCGACGCCTGGATCTTGTCTTCGGTATCCGTCAGCTCCCGCTGCAGCTCGAGAAAATTCTCGTTAGCTTTCAGGTTGGGGTAGCTTTCCGCCAGGGCGAAGATCGATTTTAGGGTCGAGGACAGTGCGTTTTCCGCTTCCGCCTGCTTTTTCGCGTCCCCGCCGGACTGGGCCTGCATGGCCATGTTCCGGGCCTGCACCACTTTTTCTAAAGTCTCCTTCTCATGTCCGGCATAACCTTTCACGGTTTCGACCAGGTTAGGGATTAGATCGTAACGGCGCTTCAACTGGACATCGATATCGCTCCAGGCTTCATCCACCCGGTTTTTAAGGCGGATTAGCGAATTGTACATACCGATTATGGCCGCGATTCCCACCACGACTATAATCAGCACTACCCATAATAATGTAGTCATAGATTTTATGAAATTAAATATATAAATTATTATTACCCACGAATATACAAATCCGAATACAAATTTACAAATTTACGAATATTTTATTTGTATATTTGTAAATTTGTACCATAATTTGTAAATTCGTGGGTGTTGTCAATACTCAACCAACCGCAAGGCTTCTTCAATACTGATCGAACCTTCATGCACTTTCTGGAAAGCGGCGTCCCGGAGAGTCAGCATTCCGTTCTTTTGCGCCGCTGCGGTAATCTGCTCATCCGTGGGTTCGGTATAGATGAGCTGGCGCATGGCGCTGTTTACTACCAACACTTCGTGCATGCCTACCCGTCCCTTAGTGCCTTTGCCGGAACAGGCTTCACAGCCAGTAGCCTGATGAAATTTCATCCCTTGGGGGGCTTTAATTTTTTTGATCAATTCGGGCGTCGGAACGAATTCCCGCTTGCAATGCGGACAGATCAGGCGGGCCAGCCTCTGCGCCGTAACCAGCCTCAGGGTCGATGCCAGGAGAAACGGCTCCACTTCCATATTTATCAGGCGCAC
>CAZYKS010000107.1:0-3868 GCA_964648375.1 uncultured Gammaproteobacteria bacterium
GCGTTGACCTTCGTCAGGATCGGGGCGCTATCGCCCATCACATCCTTGACCGCCGTTACCCAGGCGTCATATCCCTGGTTCATGGCATCGGTGATCTTCTGCCGGTTAGCTTCGCGCTCGGCTTTCCGGCTGTTGACCAGATTCTGGATTTCGGTCTTGGCGCTGTCGCTTAATTGGTCCCAGATGCCCGTATGAAACGGACCCGGTGCGGTTATACCGCTATTGTCGGTAGCGGTCTGGGCGTATGTGCTGATTGCCACCCCCATAACCGCCACTATCGCGACCAAGGCCGCTGAAAGAGCGATAATAGTCGATTTTCTCATAAATTGGCCCACCTACCCGATTGTTCCGGCCTGACTCCAAGTAGCCGGAACAACCGGGGTAGGCTATATTAAATAATTAATCTTATCGCACCTTTTAGGAAAAAGGTGCGAATATTACCCTAGGTTTTAGAGATCTCGAGGGCGCTCCCTATTCAGGTATTACGCACGCAATATAATTTTCTTTTACAAATAAAAAAGGCCCGCTAAATAAAATAATGTAGGCGGCACATCGACGTATCCCCTACATTATGCAAAAATTATAAAATTTTATAAAATATACTATCGTAAAAACATTTATTTTTCGTACCCTGATTAACTAATCACTAATTAACCAATGTACTGCTCCTATACTACTCACCCTGCAACTGGCTGATCACGTCAGGGCTGATGTTAAGAGCGTTAAGCACACTCAGGAAATTCGGGTCATTTTTTATCAGATTCCGGTACTGGTCCTTGTTATCCAACAGGATTTCCTCGAAGCCGGTTTTCACCTGCGGGTAATTCATGAAAAACTGGTTGACCGCAGGCGCATCCGGGTGCGGGCGGAACCTGATCCTGATCTGCATGCCGGAATCATGCATATCCTCCATCATCTCGAACATCTCGGGCAGATCGTGCTTCGGGCGCTCGAAAAATCCCCGGCCCGGTCCGGGCGGCAGGATTTCGCTGGCGCTGAAGGTGCTGGTCGCGGTTTTCTGCCCCAATAATTTCAGGGGCATGCCGGACACGACTTCGAATTCCGATGGCAGGCTGGCGCTCCCGGCGCTGATCAGCCATTCCCGGTTGTCGGGAGTGATCATGGTGAAGCTGTCTTCACTCGTAATCGCGTTTACCACTCCGGCAATGCGCCCGGTCTGTGCCGCATTCCAGAATTGGACCCGCTGGTTGATGATATTCTCATAGAGCGGGATGTTCTCCGCCAGCGCGTCATCGATCGCCTGGCCCATGCCGACGCCGAAAAAGAGCACCCCCAGGGCCATACTGATAACGATCGTGCCGGCTACGATGCCGGCGACCGGATAGCGGTAGCCGGTTTTGGTATGCCTTAAATTATAATTGACCGCCAGGATAAAAAGGACCAGGATCACGATCCAGAAATAAGGCAAGGTCAGGATCACGAATTCGAATAAACTATTGCTCATCTGCGAGTATATATCCCAGTCATTGAAACTAAACATGTAAATAATCACGGAAAAAGCCAGGCCGCCAACCAAAAGCGCCAGCGCCCCCAGCCCCCAAACCAGGTAATTTTTAACCAAAAACCGCCACCTCGGCTTAGGCGCCAGGTGTCCCGCTTTGATCTTCTCCAATAATTTTTCGTCGAACTTTTTTTGGCTCATATAGTAAATATGCGATTAATCACGCTACCAACTTATGAATCAACGAATCCTTTCACGAATTCACGAATATACTTAAACGTTTGAATATAGCTCTGATATTTTATTTTTTCACATTCGCAGATTCGTGAATTGATTCGTAGATTCGTAGGGTTCGTTATAACTTTAAATCTTGTTTAATCAGCTCTTTTTTGAATTCCTGCCGGGCGCGGTTCAGATAGGTACCGACCGTACCGACCGGCTTCTTGATAATATCGGATATCTCCTGATAATTCTTTTCTTCGAGATACTTGAGCACCAGCACATTGCGGTATTTTTCGTCCAAGCTGTCCATAATCTTGAAAATATTTTCTCTCAAAATCCCGATATCCATGGTCTTATCCATCTCCATGTCCGCCATGATATTTTTGGCTTCGTTGTCCTCGAGCGTAACCGAATAGCCCTGGGGCCGGGCCTTGGTCCTGCGGTGGTGGCTGATTACCTGGTTATGCGCGATCCGGTAGATCCAGGAAGAAAATTTAAGGCCGGTATCGAAATCATTCAGATTCAGATAGACTTTTAAAAACACTTCCTGCAGGATATCTTCCCCTTCCTCGCGATCGATATTGGTCAGGCGCATGATATAGCGGTAAAGTTTGTCTTTATACCGTTTCGTGATATATAAAAAATTATCCTGGTTCTCGAGGACCAGCGCCACCATTTCTTCGTCGGTTTTATTGTCGAAAGCCGCCCCGTCCCGATAGGTGCTCCCGGCCTGGTTTAAGGCGGTATCCAGGTTGGCCGCGAGCGTATCGGCGATTATGTCGCCGCTATAAGGCGTGGCATTGGTTGATTCTCCCATAGCAACGCGAAGGCTATTTACTTAATAATACGTGATTTTAACACAACTTCTTTAATTTGACAAGATGTTATAATATATTTGGAAGTCTTATAAGCGTCATATTCCCCACGAATTAACGAATTCTTCCACAAATTTACGAATATAATTGAGAAAGCTCGAAAGAACTAAGGAAGGCGGAAGAAGGAAAAGATAACTCGAGAGGGTTAAAGACAAGGAGAGGATTATATATTTTTTAAAAATAAAAATCGCTCGTCCTTCCAAGCGATTTTTACATAATTATTTATATAATCATAAGACAATAATCTGTTTACTGCCGTCTGTTTACTGTTTACTGTTATTCAATACAGCAATCGATCGCTTTCCGCACTAACTCCCCTAATTTGGCCATGAAGCCCGACTTTTCCTTGTCCGTCTTATTCAGGGCCCCCTCGTCGAGCTTCTTGATATCGCCGACATTCAGGAGTTTCATATTCAGCCCCCAAAAGAGCGAGTACAGATTATAGGCTTTGCCGAACAGGTCATAGGCTTCTTCCTTCCGGTCCCGGCCCAGCTGTTTAGTGCCGACTTCCATCAGCCGCATGGACGCGGCCAGGAGATGCTTCGAGATGCACCAGACTTCGCCCTCGTATTCCTTGATTATCTTCTGCAAGAGTTCTTTGCGCATCTCCCGCACATCCTTGATCATATCGTAATATTCGCATTTACCGAGCTTGGCGCCGGTAAAGAAAAAATGTTCTTCGATTGATACCAGGTTCATGATGGCGATACTCAGATCCTGGTCGCTGGACAGGTCCATCTTATTCTCTTTCTTCATATCATCCACCTTGCGGATGAATTCATTCAGGTCTTTAATTTTGGGGTCGTTATTTTTCATAGGCTTAAGTTAAAAAATAATAGATTATGCTCATGAGTAACAGTACCCCTACCGGCATGGCCACTTTCTGGAAGGGGAAATACGCTTTATCGTTATTTTTCTCTTTCAGGTAATAATACCATTCGGCCACGCTCCAGAATCCGAGGCTGCCTACGATCATCCCGACCAGCAGTTTGTCGATGCCGCAGATGCCGGCGATTTCGAGCGGGCTGCCTAACAGGCCGGCAAAGTAGAGCGGTATCGTTATTGTCGCGAAATAAACTACCGTCGTTGCCAGGGCCCTGCCCCGAAAAACGATCTTTTTCTTATCCAGCCAGCTTAAAGTCCACATAATCATCGATACGGTCAGGCCGCCGATCCAGAGGCCGCTGATACTGTCGTCGATGCCGAGCCAGCGTGATAAACAGACGCCGGCCGTATCCGAGTCCGTGCAGAGCGGGCAGATCGCCGCAGCTGACTTTACCCCAAGGCCTGAGATAAATACCATAGAAAT
>CAZYKS010000108.1:0-3855 GCA_964648375.1 uncultured Gammaproteobacteria bacterium
CTGTCCGTGTTATTTTTGTCCGGTTGGTCTTGCGCCTGTTCTTTTTCCTTGTTCTGGATAAAGTCGATATTCTCCTGCGCCTGCGAATCGTCCGGGTTCAGGGCCAGGTCTTGTTTGTAAGCGGCGATCGCCTGTTCCCATAAGCCGTTTTGCGCCTGTCCGCTCTGCCCCTCGCCCAGGCGGTAATCGATATTTCCCAGGTTATAATAGAGCTGGTCGCAGTATGGTTTCGGTTTGTCGCCGCAGTCGCTTTTGACCGCGTCTTCGAGCCGGCTCGCGGCCGCGGCATAATCCTCGAGAGTATAGTCGGTAACCGCCCGGTTGTTTTCGGAAATATACTTAAGGTCGCTCGAATCCCCGGATGCCTTGGTATAGTCGTTTTTGGCTTCGTCATAATAGCCGGCGTTGAAATTTTTATTACCCTGGCTGTTATAATAACGGAAAAGCGTCTGGTTCTCGCTGCAGCCGTTTAACACGAGCAATAAAAGGAGAAATACGGACAATTTCGCGTATTTTTTCGCGAACCGCTTGAGGCGCGCGGGAATCCGCAGACGCGCCAGCCGCGGTTCGAGTTCGAGCGCCAGATAAGCGAGGAACAAAAGCAATGCCGGCAGGAGGAAATACTGGAAGCGGTCTGCCCGGCCGGCACTGCCGGATGAACTGATTACCGTGGCATCAAGGCTGGCTAATTTCGCGCTTATCTTATCGAGATCGCCCTGGTTCTGGGCATGAAAATACTGCCCGCCCGTGGCGGCTGCGATCTGCTTCAGGGGCGTTTCGTTCAGCTTAGTCATGACGGTCTGGCCCTGGTACTGTAAATATGACTGGCGGCCGAACATATCGGTGCTGTCCGGGATCGGTACCCCCTGACTCGTGCCGATGCCGACGGTAAAAACGCTTAAATGAAGCTGTTTCGCGATATTTGCAAAGCCGGCGCTGTCGACCGAGGCGTCCTCGCCCCCGTCCGAGATTAAAACGATCGCCCGCCCCCGCGCCTGGTCCGTTTCGCTCGTGAAGCGCTCAAGCGAGGCTTTTAATGCGGCCGTCAGGTTCGTTCCCTGGGTACCGACATCGTTATAATCGACCCCGTCGAGAAAAGTTAAATAAGCGCTCTGGTCGATCGTTAAAGGCGAGGTGACGAAAGCGTCGCCCGCGAAGATAACGAGGCCGTAGCGGTTATTGGGATGGGCGCTGACATAATCGGCGATCATACCCTTGGCCATGGTCAGCCGGTCGACCCGGCCGCCTCCCAGATCAAGCGCCTTCATGCTCTTCGATACGTCCAGGGCAAAGACCACGTCTACCCCCTTGGCTTCGAGCGAGGCGCTCCGCTCCCCCCAGGCCGGCCGCAGCAACGCGGTGAAGAGCAATACCAATGCTCCGAAAAGGAGTACACCTTTAATAAGCGGCAGCCGCCGCGCCTGGCCGTAAGCGCGCAGGCGGGCGAGCGGGGACACATCGAAAACGTGCAGAAAGCGGTAGTGGCGGTATATCAGGAACACCCCCGCCAGGAAGAGCGGGACGGCGAGGAGTAAAAAAATTGGGTTGATCGTGAAAATCGACATTTATTTGGCTTCGGCCGTGAGAGCCGTAATTAAAAGATAAAGGCTGAACAGGACCGCCAGGGCCAGGAGGAAGGGGAAATAATTTTCCGTATACTCGGTCGTGGTATTGATATTGATGTCGCGCTTCTGGAGGCTTTCGATCTCGTCCATCACTTTCTCGAAGCTGGCGCTGTCGCCGGCGCGGAAATACTGGCCCTGGCCCGTGGCCGCGATTCGCTTCAGCGCTGTTTCGTTAAATGTCGCCATATAGGGCGAGCCGTCCGGGTTCCTTAAATACGTCTGCCGGCCGGCATAATCGGTCGTAGGGATAGGGGCGCCGCCGACGCTGCCGACGCCGACCGTATAGATCTTAATATTGTCCGCGTGCGCTTTCTCGGCCGCCAGCTGCGGATCGGCCCCGACATTGGCGTCCCCGTCCGTAATCACGACCAGGACCTTGGTGCGGTCTCCCGACTGTTTAAAGCGGTTGTCAGCCGAGAGAATAGCGTCGCCGATGGCCGTGCCCGAGAGGCCGCGGACATTCTGGTTAATGGCGGCGGTGGAAATATTTTCGACGTATTGCTTTAAGATATTATAGTCGAAAGTGAGGGGGCTTTGGGTAAACGCCTGGCCCGCGAACACGACCAGACCGAGACGGTCGTCCTGAAGACGGCCGATGAACTCGTTCAGGGCGGACTTGGCCGCTTCGATCCGGTTCGGCTTCAGGTCCTGGGCCATCATCGATTCGGATACGTCGACCGCGATAATGATATCGATCCCTTTCTTGGAAACCTCTTGTTTGTCATGCGCTCCCTGCGGCCGCGCCAGAGTGAAGCTGGCGAGAATAATAATCGCGGCCACAAGCCCATGCCGGAAATAGCGGTACCAGCGGCCGCGCGTCTTGCCCTGGGCGCGTTTCAGGTCGGTAAACACGGAAATGCCGATCCCGGCTGATTCTCGTTTACTGCGATAATAAAGCCACCCGAGATAAACCGGGGCCAGGAGCGATAAGATTAAATATGCGGGATTGGCTAAATGCATAAATATTTAAAGACGGGGTAGAGGGCGGAAGAAGGCTTAAAAAGGAAAGAAGGGGCGCAGAAAAAGGTAGTAACAACTTGCCCTCTTGCCTTCTCAGGTCCTCTCGCACCATCTATCCCTACTTTATTAGATTCGTAGGGTAATTATCGTTTCAGCGATCTTTAACACCTGTTCGGCATATCCGCGTTCCTGGGCGCGGCCGGCGAATTTGGCCAGGTCCGCCATTGTAAAAAATTCCTTTAGTTCTTTAAGCTGGCCTGCGGGCAGGCACGGGCTCGCGGTCAGTTCCTGGGTAGTCATATCCGTGAAATTTTTTCCGTACACATTGCTTAAATAGGCCTTAATGATCGCCGAAGCTTCGAGATGAAAACGCTTGTATTCACCCTGCTCGATCAGTTTTCCGGCTGCCGCAAGTTTTCGGCGGGCGTCTTTTTCGTAATCGATTTCATCCGCCTGGTTTTGCACCGGCCCGGTATAGAGCGCGTACAGCTTAGCCATATATTTTTTCCAATAACGCCAAAATAGCCAGACCACGGCCGCCAAAAACAACACGCTCGCGATTATCAGGAGCGCGTGTTCGAACCCGGTAGTTAACACCGGCGTCTCAATCACCGGTTTTATCGGATTGATATCATTCATAAATTGACAGCAAAGTTTAAGCGGTAAAATATTATTAATTGATAATTAAATGTTTATTTACCCACGAATTTACAAATTACAATACAAATATACAAATATCAGATTTGTATATTTGTATATTTGTAATAAGATTCGTAAATTCGTGGGTTATTAAGTAACATTTCCTCTAGTACCTCGAGCTTCTCTTCTTAAAAAACAGCAGCAATTCCTTATACAGGTTGCCGGTCGTAGACAGGGACAGGTAGCCGATGCCGCTCGCTACCCGGATCGACTTTTCCTGCGCTTCTTTTTCCTGGCGCAGCTTATTATAGCGGGCGATCAGCTTGCGGTCCGAGAGGTCGATTACAGCCGTTTCCCCGGTTTCGGGGTCGCGCGCCTGCAGGGCCGGATAATTGCGGTCGATGCCCTTCTCGAAAGCGTCGTAAATATTCAGATAGATGAAATCATGCTTCTGGTTCGCGATTTTCAGGGCGTTCAGGCCCGCCCTCCCGTGCGCCCCCAGCTCGGCGATCGAATCGGTAATGAGAAAGCAGAGCGAGCGTTTTTTTACCGTCCGGTTAAAAAACGCCAGAGCGGCGCCCGTATCGGCTACCCCGCTTTTATTTTCGTCATAGCCCTGGATTATTTCCCT
>CAZYKS010000109.1:0-3834 GCA_964648375.1 uncultured Gammaproteobacteria bacterium
ATTTTACCAAAATAATCTGCATAATATTTTTGACTTATTTTGATGTTAATCTTCTTTATATCTTTTTATTCTTTTGTCTTCTTTAAAGATTCCAAAACATCATTAAAAGCTTCTTCTTCAGCTTCTTTAAATTCCTCCTTGTTGTTGTTCATGAAAATGATTTACTGGATTAATTTTATTCTTTTTGATTTTTTATTTGTCATATTGAGATTTGATTTTTGAGATTTGATTTATTTAAGCATCTCCCCGTCATGCGCAATCCGCCGGTTTTTAACCATCTCATCGCCGACAATATAGCCGTCCTTGATCTGGATGATCCGTTTGGCATGTTCGGAGGTATAGGTTTCGTGGGTGACCAGGATGATGGTATTGCCGGCATCGTTCAGGTTTTGTAAAATTTCCATGATCTGTACGCCTGATTTCGAATCGAGGTTGCCGGTCGGTTCGTCCGCGAAAATGACGGAAGGATGGTTAACCAGGGCGCGTGCGATCGCCACCCGCTGCTTTTCCCCGCCCGAGATCTGGTTAGTATAATAATCGAGCCGGTGTCCGAGCCCGACATCGGTCAGGACCGTCTTAGCCTTGGCCTCAAGCCCGCTTTTATCCTGGGCGTAGGTCAGGGGCAGTTTGACGTTATCGATGACGGTCGTGCGGGGCAGGAGGTTAAACGCCTGGAACACGAAGCCGACTTTTTCGTTGCGGTAAATCGCCAGATCGTTATCATCCAGCTTCGAAGTATCTTTATCCTCGAAGTCGTAACGGCCGGAAGTGGGCCGGTCGAGAAAACCGAGAATATGCATCAGCGTGGATTTGCCGGAACCGGACGGCCCCATGATGGCGACGAATTCCCCCGCCGCTATCGTAAAGGTAAGGCCATGCAGAACTTTCGTCACCACTTCCCCGGTAACGTATTCTTTCTTCAAATTTTCCACGGATATTAACATAGTCATATACCCCCGCCAGAGATCGCGGCTTCTTAAGTGGGACTGCCTAAAGGGCAGTTATTAGAAGCGGCATAAACTCAGGTATTAATGTATAAGTAATCAGCGCCAAAACCAACCTCACCCCAACCCTCTCCTGGCTAGGAGAAGGGGTTAATTACCAATATCCTTTTTTGTGGTTACCGTAAAGACTAAACCTGTTCCAGTCTCACCCCGGCAACACCGGGGTGGCATACCTTTAATTACAATTAATTAAAAAGATAACAGATAATAAATAGCAGATAACAAGTTAAAATCGATATGTTTATTTCTGCTATCCGCTATCTGTTATCCGCTATCTGAAAATCATTTTGTATTTATGCTGGTCACGATTACCTGCCCTTCGTTCAGGCCGCTCACTATTTCGGTCTGCCCGTCATCACCCTGCAGGCCGGTAGTTACCGGGATTTCCTGGACCTGGTTATTGACCAAGAGGCGCGTATATTTCGAACCGTTATCGTTAATCAAGATAGCCCGGCTCGGGATCGAAAGCGAATCGGCTTTTTGGGCGGTGGTGATGGTTACGTTCGCCGTCATGCCCGATTTTATGTCATGGCCTGAGGGATCGAAATTGATTTTGACTTTATAGTAGATAACATCCTGGATAACCGTTTCCGCCGGTTCGATGAAATTCACCTTGCCCGAAAATTCCGTTCCGTCGCCATAGGCGTCCAGGGTAATCTTAACCGGGTTATCGAGGCTGACTTTAGCGATATCGGCTTCGGAAATATCGACGTCGATCCCGAAGTTATTTTCCGCGAGCATCGCGATCACGGGCAGGCTTCCGCCGGTTTGCTCTCCTACCTTATAGTTGACTTTCGTGATCGTGCCGTCCATCGGGGCTTTGATGACGCTGTTGTCTAACTGGTTGCTGATGGAATCGATCGCCGCTTGCGCCGATTTGACCTTAGCCTGGGCCAGGGTAATATCCTGCTGGCGCGCCGGGGCTTTAACCTGGTCAAGCTGCGCCTTGGCTACGTCCCAGGCCTGTTTAGAAGTGTTCACCTGCGATTCCGCCCCGGTGATCCGCTGGTCGGCCGTTACCTTGGCCAGCGCCAGCTTATTTTTAGCGGTTAAAATAGCATTGTCAAGCCGGGCCTGCGCGTCCGCCAGGCTGTTTTCACCCGTGTTCACGCTCGTGTCGTAATTAAGGAGCGCGTCGGACAGGCTCTGCTTAGCGGTTTGGGTCGAAGTGATGCCGGCGGTGACGTTCGTGATATCCGCGCTGACGGCGGCTTTATAAGCATCAAGGTCGGTCTGGGTGAAATTGCTGGTAGTAAAGGTATTTTCGAGCGCGTCATAGCAATAATTGAGCGCGTCCAGGGTTTTATTGAGGGCGGAGAGGGTATCGGTTAGGAGGCTGACTGCGTTATCGCTCGTGGGCGCGGCCTTAGCGGTCGCCAGGACGGCGTAGGCGGCGGTCTTAAGGCTGACAGCATTAATGCGGCTGCCATCGGCCAGGTCTTTGTACTGGGGGTGCTGTGAGCTTAATATCAGTTTGGCGTCCTCGTCGGTCAATACCGTATTGACTTCGTCCAGGGCCGTATCGACGACGGCCAGCTTGGCTTCCGCGGTATTAAGGCCGCTGGTGATGCCGTTATCGACCGAGCGCTGGTAGCTTTTTTTCGTATTCTCGAGGCTGGTTTTAGCGGTAGCCACCGCCTGCTCATAGGTAGTTATTGTATCCGCCGAATCGCTGGTCAGGTCGGCCAGGTCTTTTTCCGCCTGGCTGATATTCTCCGCTTCGACCGTAGTCGTCCGCTGGTATTCGCGCTGAGCCGCCTGATATGCCGCTTCCGCCTGGCTGACGGACGCCTGCCTGACGGCGATATCCTCGCTCGAAGCGCCCGCGTTCAGCTTATCCAGCTCAGTCCGGGCCACGGTCAAATTCGCTTCCGCTTCGTTCTTTTGGATATCGAGCCCGCTTTTATCGAGCTCAGCCAGGACCTGGCCGGAGGTGACTTTATCCCCGACGCTGACCGGAACGTTCGCGATCTTGCCGGCGTTGCCGAAATTCAAACTGACCTCATCCTCCGCGGTCACGGTCCCGGTCTCGCTCACGGTCTGGACCAGGTTCCCCCGCTCGACTGTGGCGGTAGCGTAATTAGCGGTCGCGGCGCCACCCTTGGCGATCGAATACAATACGAATGCGCCCGCAACCGCCAGGATCACGAGGATAATAACCGCTTTTTTTACGCTAATATGCAATATTTTCATAATGTTAGAAACTATTAATATGCCTCCCCTCCCTACGAATCAACAAATCACTCACGAATCTACGAATAATTTTAATTAGTCTGCATAATTATGACATTCGTAAGGATGATTGAAGAATATTCGTGAATTCGTGAGTAGATTTGTTGATTTGTAGGTTTATTTTTTCTTATTCGAGATGATTTTGGATATTTTCGTGACGAAATCATCGAGGATAAAATCGCTTTTCAGGAAAAACTGGTCCGCGCCCAGCTGATCGCTTTTTTCTTTCGATTCCTTATCGCTTAAATTGGTAAAGATGAAAACCGGGATCCGGTTCGTCTCCGGGTTGGCCTTGATCGCCTGAAGCAGTTCGAACCCGTCCAGCGAAGGCAACAGCAGGTCCAGGATGATATAACCGGGTTTAACCAGCTGGACCATATTAGTCATCTCTTCGATACTGCCATTCCCCTGGTTGCTGTCGACCAGAAAACCCTCGGCTGAGAATTTAGCCTGCAGGCTGTAAAGCAAATTAGTGTCATCTTCGATGATCAAAATTTTATCTTTGTCAGGTTTATTTTTCATATTCGTTGAACTATTAATGTATCTGTGTTGATCTTATACTATTCCGTGTATCTCCGTATAAATGCTTATTCAAATG
>CAZYKS010000110.1:0-3813 GCA_964648375.1 uncultured Gammaproteobacteria bacterium
CCTTTATTGGTGATAATTGTGTATAATTAATATAAGCATAGCATATTTTTAAATTTTAGGCAAATATTCATCCTATTAATACCATATTCGGGCTTGCAATTACGTATAATTTATGATAACTTTATGAATAGTGCAGGCTATTTAATTCCTTCATAAAAGGGATTTTTTATTACGAATATATTATACGGGTCGGTACTCAAGCGGTCAACGAGGGCAGACTGTAAATCTGCTGGCTTCGCCTACGTAGGTTCGAATCCTACCCGGCCCACATATATATAATCAAGTAAAATCAAGCCGACGTAGCTCAGTTGGTAGAGCAACTCCATGGTAAGGAGTAGGTCCGCGGTTCAAGTCCGCGCGTCGGCTCAATTTTAGTGACTTCTTCAATATTCACAACCGATACGTAGTCCCGACGTTAGCCTTTGGCTAAGTCGGGATCCCGACACCCCGAAGGGGTCGTCGGGACTCAGTTGGTAGAGCAACTCCATGGTAAGGAGTAGGTCCGCGGTTTCTGCCCGAGGCAGACCAGCCTTGGGCTGGCAAGTCCGCGCGTCGGCTCAAAAAACCCGGCCAAATCAGGCCGGGTTTATATTATTGGGGCTATTCGTGTTCATCAAAGTTCATCGATCTGCATCTTGAATTCAGCCAGTTTATTATTATCGGGGTTGGCTTCGGTTAATTTTTCATAAGCATCCAACGCCGGGACTTTGTCCTTATTGATTATACTCACCTCGATCATGGTATCGAGGTAGCGTGGATTTTTAGGTTCTAACCTTAGCGCCTTTTTAAGCGAAAGCGAACACTGTTCGTAATTTTCGCCCGCCTTGTGGGCAAGCGCCATATTATAAAGCAGGCTGGCGCGCTCATGGTCGGGATCGACAGCGGCTTCCCTTGATTCGGCCATCGAGCGGTCAACCGGATCAGCCGCCTGTTCGGGCAGGTCCGAGTGATAATCTTCCTGCAACTTCAAGGCGTGCGCGAAGGTTTGGATCGCTTCTTCGAAATTCTTTTTATCCATCAGTACCCGGCCGAGCATCTTGAAAGCTTTGTAATTTTTAGCGTCCAGGCTGATTATTTCTATATATTTATTTTCAGCCAAGCCCCATTCCTCATTTTTAACGAAATTATCGGCCTCAGCGAAAAGCGAATCGATTTTTACCGGGATATCTTCCACCCGGGCTTCCTCACGCCTCGTTTCGATCTCTTTCAGGCTTTGCAGTTTGGAATATAGCTTGCCGAGATAATCCGAAAGACCCTTCCCGGCTGGACCGAAAATACCTACCAGCCGGCTTTTCCATTTTATCGCTCCTCTTTTCATGCGATTGCTGATTATCCGTTCCTTGAACTTCGCTTCTTTTTCCGTCTGCATCGTATCGATATCGAGGTTAGCTAACACGGGAAACTTCCTGATGATTACCGCGATAATCACGCACAAACAAATAAGAATTAATCCGATGGGTATGATGTTGAACATATATTATACCGCGAATAGGCGTGAATTAAGTTTTAACCGTCCTGAATTTTATCCTGCCGTAGCTGCCGAACAGCTTCATGTGGTCATATACGGTTTTTTCGACTGCCTTGATCGTGGGGCTGAGCAAGTTCCTGGGGTCGGTTTCATTTTCGTGTTTTTTGCAGTTATCGATCAGGGTGCGGCAGAATGCCAGCTTGATATCGCTCCCGATATTGATTATATTTACGCCGTTTTCAATCGCTTCTTTTATCTTTTTAGTATCCACGCCCGAACCTCCGTGCAGGACGAACGGAATTTTATTATTCGTTTTGATCTGCTTGAGCAAATCGATTTTTACGTCCTCATTCTTATAAACTCCATGGGCCGTGCCGATAGCCGCCGCGATCGTATCGACTTTGGTTTCCCGGACGAACAAGGAGACATCATCCGGGTCGGCAACCGGTATGTTATCGATATTCTCTCCGAAATTGCCGTGCCCGCCGATCATGGCGCCTACCTCCCCCTGCACCCAGACATTTTTTTGGTGCGCCATCTCCACTACCTGCCTGGTCAGGTTGATGTTCTCGTCCAGGGGCAGATCGGAAGCGTCGATATGCACCGAAGTAAAACCGGCATTAATGCATTCGAACACTGAACTGAAGCTCTTGCCATGGTCGAGATGCAGGGCGATCGGCACGGGAGCGGCGATATTCTTAGCCACGGTCGAGACGATGTGCGTAATCGGCTTCAGTCCCATATATTTGATGGCGCTTTCGGATACCTGGATAATCGCCGGGGATTTCGCCCTTACCGCCGCCTGGGCCACGCCTAAAACCGATTCGAGGTTATGGATATTGAACGCCCCGATCGCATACCCTTCCTTCTCCGCATGTTTTACGATCTCTTTAATGTGTACTAACATTTGGTTAATTAGTGATTAGTTAATTAGTTAATTGGGACCGATAGTAAACGCGTCCTGATTAACTAAGCAACTAATTAACTAATCCCTATTTTACTACCGCCTTCGCGACTTTATAAAATTCTTCCTCGTCCAGGCTGGCGGTCCCGACCAATAGCCCGTCGATATTTTCGGAGCCGATAAACCCTTTAACGTTTTTGGAATTGATACTGCCTCCGTAAATAATCCGAAAATTATTATTGACCGCTTTTATCCCGTACATATCGCCGAGGGTCAGCTTGATGACCTTATGCGCATACTCGGCTTCGGTCGGTTCGATGGCGGTTCCGCTTCCGATCGCCCAAATCGGTTCATAGGCGATTATAATCGTCCGTTCTCCGGATATGGTTATTCCTTTTAAAGCCTGCTGGAGCTGGTCGAAGAGCACGAAATCGCGCCGGTCGGTTTTACGTTCGTCCCAATTTTCACCGATGCAGACGATCGGGATCAATTTTTCCGTTTCAAGCACTGCCTTGACGCTCTTATTCACCATCTCGTAATTTAACCCGAGATATTTACGCCGCTCGGAATGTCCGATGATGACGAACCGGCAGCCGGCATCGACAAGCATTTTCGGAGAAACCTCGCCGGTATACGCGCCTTCATTCTCCCAAAAAACATCCTGCGCCCCTAAAGCGACAACGCTATCCGATAATATTTTTCCGACTTCTTTCAGGGAAATGAAATTCGGGCATACCCCGACGATGCCACCCGTAAAATCGCTAAAGCGCGCCTTGACTTTCTCCGCCAGTTTGATCGTGTCCGCCAAACCGAGCTTCATTTTCCAGTTGGCGATAATCAGTTTTTTGTCTTCCAACATGTTTATTGTACCCACGAATATACAAATTAAGTTACAAATTTACAAATATACGAATAAATATTTGTATATTCGTGGATGTTTATAATTTAATAACACCAGGCTACTCCCACGCGTAATTATCGTAAACCCAGCCTACCAGGGCTTTGGTCTCATCGAAGCGCGTACTGGGATACTCGCCGCCTAATACTACCGATACGATTTCATGCCCGGCGGTATCAGCGAACTTACCGACAAAGCAATATCCGGCAGCATCGGTAAAGCCGGTTTTACCCCCCATCAGGTTAACCCCTGCCTGGGAAAAATTATTTAAGAGCGAGTCGGTGCTATCGGCCGCGACCAGCCTGTTCGCGACCGTACGAAACTCGTAATGCTTGGTCAGCGTCGCTTCCCTGATAGTATCGTTAGACAGGGCAATATTGGAAAACTGGGCGATTTCGAACGGGGTAGAAACGTTATATGCGCTTAACCCGACCGGATCTTCGAACCGGGTGGAATTAAACCCCAGTTCCTCCATTTTCCTGTTCATGGCGATAACGAACTCGTCCTCGCTCATACCGGAGGCATGGACTAAAGCCATGGTGG
>CAZYKS010000111.1:0-3805 GCA_964648375.1 uncultured Gammaproteobacteria bacterium
ACGCGGCTAAAAATAACGGCAATATCCGCTTCCACCATGTTTCGACCGACGAAGTATTCGGCGCGCTCTCGTCCGAAGATCCGGGCTTTAACGAACAGACCGCCTACGACCCGCGCAGCCCGTATAGCGCCTCGAAAGCGGCCTCGGACCACCTGGTACGCGCCTATTTCCATACGCATAACCTGCCGATTACGATTTCCAATTGCACCAATAACTACGGTCCCTATCAGTTTCCAGAGAAGATCATTCCGTTATTCATTACCAACCTGATGGAAAATAAACCAGTGCCTGTTTATGGCGAGGGTAAAAATATCCGCGACTGGATCTATGTTGATGACCATAACGCCGGTGTTGCCGCCATTATCGAAAAGGGCAAAATCGGGGAAACTTATTGCCTGGGCGGCAAAACGGAAGTCGCTAATATCGAACTTACGAAAAAAATCATTAAGTTGATGGGCAAGAAGGAAAATATGATCGAATATGTCAAAGACCGGCCCGGCCATGATTTCCGCTATGCTATGGATACGGGCAAAGCCAAGCGTGAGTTGGGCTGGGAGGCTGGCACCAGTTTCGATGAGGGGCTAGAGAAAACTATTCAGTGGTATCGGGATAATCGAGAGTGGTGGGAGCGGATAAAAAGCGGCCAGTATGCCGAGTATTATAAAAAGCAGTATCAGGGCAGATAATTTTTGACAGATAGGATTATTTCAGCTAAAATTATTATAGAATAGCTGAATCTTTATATCTGTTTTTTTATGGAAAAATTATTGATTATCGGGGCAAAAGGTAATTTAGGCACGCAGTTATGCGGGGTGTTCGCCGGTGAAAATTACGATATTACCGCTTGGGATAAGGAAGAAATCGATATTACCGACAAAGAATTGATCGTGAGAAAAGTAACCGAGCTTAAGCCCGCAATCCTGATCAATGCCGCCGCCTATAACGCGGTCGATAAATGCGAGGAGGGCGGGGAAGAATTCGAGATGGCGAAAAAACTGAATGGAAGTGCCGTCGGCAATCTGGCCGAAGCCGCATTGGCCGCCGACACCCTGTTAGTGCATTATTCGAGCGATTATGTCTTCGGCGGCGTCAGCGGCGGGGAAGAACTGGAAAAAATAAAGGCGCAGGGCGGATTTGAAGAAGACGACGAACCTAAGCCAGCCAATAAATATGCCGAGTCCAAATTTTTGGGGGAAAGGGAACTGATAAAATTAAGCGGCCGGGGGCTGGGCTGGTACCTGATCCGGACCTCGAAACTGTTCGGGCCTAAGGGTGCCAGCGAAGCCGCTAAGCCGAATTTTTTCGATATGATGCTCGATTTAAGCGCAGGGCGGGACGGGCTGGACGTTGTCAATGAAGAAATGAGTTGTTTTACCTATACCGTTGATCTGGCCCGCGCCACCCGGAAACTGATTGAAGGCGGGGAGGGGTATGGTATTTATCACCTGGTTAATTCCGGGCCGGCTACCTGGTACGACGGGGCGGTGGAAATGTTCAGGCTGGCCGGGAAAGATATCAAGATCAATCCCGTATCGAGCGATAAATTCCCGCGTCCGGCGAAACGGCCGGCTTACTCGGTTTTGAAAAATACTAAATTCGAACCGATGCGCGGCTGGAAAGAAGCGCTAAAAGAATATATTAACTAATTAAATTAACTGTCATTCTGAGCGAAGTGGAACGTAGCGAAGAATCCCAACACAAGAACGGTATACTCCGGGATCCTTCACCCCGCTAAAGCGGGGCTCAGGATGACACTAAAGTGTCATGCGTGGAATCGTATTAGCCGGCGGCACGGCGACGCGCCTGTTTCCGTTAACCGCCACCACTTCGAAACAGCTATTACCGGTTTACGACCGGCAGATGATTTTTTATCCTTTAAATACCTTAATTAAGGGTGGGATAAAAGATATTCTCGTGATAATCGCCCCGGAACATTCCGGGCATTTTATCAACCTGCTGGGTTCGATCTTCGATAACCACGGGGTTCGCCTAGAATTCAAGGTCCAGAAAACTCCGAAAGGGCTGGCGGATGCGTTCATTGTCGGAGAAAGATTTATCGATGGCGATAACGTTACCATGGTGCTCGGGGATAATATTTTCGAAGACGATTTTTCCGATGATATCAGGAATTTCCAGTCCGGCGGCAAGGTATTCGCCGTAAAAGTCGGCGATCCGCACCGATTCGGCGTGGTTAAATTCGACGAAAATATGAAAGCGGTCAAGATCATGGAAAAACCGGCAGACTGGATCAGCGATTATGCCATTCCGGGACTGTATATATACGACAACCGGGTGACGGAAGCGGCGAAAAACGTGAAACCGAGCGGCCGGGGCGAGGTCGAGATTACTGATTTGCATAATTGGTATCTGGAACGGGGGGAGCTCGAGGTCGCACTGGTTAAAGGCAAGTGGCTGGATGCCGGTACTTTCGATGCGCTTCTCGAAGCCGGACAATACGTCAAGGAAAAGGAAATCTATAAAAATTTCGATCCGCTTGTCAATCAGGCGATTGAAGAATTTAACGAGGAGCTGAAAGCGATCGCGAAAAAACGTTTATAATTTCTATGGAAGCGAACGGCAAAAAATTAGTTATCGGATTTATCACTTATGGCAAAGCTACCGCAAAGTATTTGCCATATTTTTTACCGAGCCTGACAGGCCAGACCTATAATAATTTCAAGATTGTTGCGGTCGATAATACTGAGGAGGAAATAAATGAAAACAGCAAGTTTATCAACAGCCATTATCCGGAAATCGCCTTTGAATGGGCGGGGGCGAATATCGGCTTTGCCCGGGCTTATAACAGGATGATCGAGAAAGCCGCTAGCGCTGGAGCGGAATATTTTTTAATGCTGAATCCGGACATGCTGCTCGATGCTGACGCGGTCGAAAAACTGGTTGAAGCGATAGGGCATAACCAGGAGCTAGGCTCAGCCAGTCCGAAAATTTTAAAATGGGACTTTGCCAATGAAAAAAAGACCGTTATAATCGATACTTGCGGGATTATTTTAAAACCCGGACTGCGTTTTATCGATCTGGGGCAGGGGCAGGTAGACAATGGCAGTTTTAATGACTTTGGTATTCTGGGGCCGTCGGGCGCGGCTGCGATGTTTCGCGTATCCGCGCTGGAAAAGGTGAAACAAAATAACGGGTATTTCGATGAGCTAATGTTCATGTATAAAGAAGATTGCGATTTGGATTATCGGCTTAAGCTCGCGGGATATGGGTCGAAATTAATCAGCGGCGCTATTATCTATCACGATCGGACCGCATCGGGCAAAGGTGAAGGCAATATTGAAATTGCCGTGAACCGAAAGAGAAAAAATCGGCAGGTAAAAATTTGGTCATTTTTAAACCAGCATATTATACTATTAAAATACTGGAAAACATTGAAAATTTCGGAAAAAATAGCACTGCTCTGGTTCGCGTTACGGATGCTCGTGTTCGCATTATTGTTTGAGCAGTATTTATTAAAGCAATATGCGGTTTTATGGAAGCTAAAAAAGAAAAAATCATATATATTATATGGACCATTGCCCAATAAAAGCAAGGGTTCATAAGATTGATAAGGTTTATGGATTTAAGCGTTATTATCGTATCCTGGAAAGTCAGGGGCAAGTTGCGGGAAAATTTAAAATCAATTTATGCGAGTGAAAATGGTTTCACTTTTGAAGTGTCCGTGGTGGATAACAATTCGGAAGACGGTTCTGTCGAAATGGTAAGGCGGGAATTTCCGCAGGTGCGATTGATTGCGAACCGGGACAACCTGGGTTTTGCTAAGGCCAATAACCAGGCGATTAAAGAG
>CAZYKS010000112.1:0-3791 GCA_964648375.1 uncultured Gammaproteobacteria bacterium
TTCCGCTCATAATCTATTTTTCGGTCCATACCGCCGAACTCTCTACCCGGATAGTGCGGTTATCGGTTTTTAGCCGTCCGGGCGTTTCCCCGCCCTTGGCTTTCCTTAAAAGCCTGGGCCTGCATCTACTCGGTTTTTTCTTTTTCGGCGATCCTAACCAGCGCTATAGCCACCGACTCTCCCCCTTTATCCCTTTAGGCTGGACGTTTTTACTGATCCTGGGATTTATAATCTGCTATAATATAATCAGACGCAGGCAAAAACAGACAAGTCCTGATCTGATAAACGCGGTTATTTTTGGTTTGAGCACATTCTTTATCATGATCCTGCCCGGGATATTGACCTACGCCTACGCGCCGAAAACCCTGCGGATCATCGGCATCTTGCCCGCGATCTTCCTGATCGCTTCCCTGCCGGTCGAATATTTAATCCGGACTAAGAACGATAAGCGTATCCTGGGTTTAACTAAAAATTCCTGGTTGCCGCTGCTCTTAATTGTCGTTATGGTATTCGGAGGATTCGAGCTACGCCGCTATTTTTTCGTTTGGGCGAATAACCCCCTTACTAAAATCGCCTACTACGAAAAATTTTACGACCTCGGCCTGCTGATCGAGTCCCTGCCGCTAAAAATACATAACCAAATCGTCTTCAATCCGGATTTGGCGGGCGAATCGCAGACAGACTGGTCCGAAGAAAAAGCGCAAACCACGACGGCATTTACCGCTTATCCGAAGCTAGCGAGTTACATTTACGTTGAACCGGAAAATATCGCCAGTTTGGGCTGTAGCGACGCCACTATCATCCTAGTCGAATACGATCCAGACTTAATCAGCCACATCCGTGAGTATTGCCCCGCCCTCAAATTAACCGCGGTTCCGGCCGCACACTCCCAGGATGAATTCTATATATTCGATTAAAGCGCCATTTAGAGTCTGCGGACAATTTCATTAATTGATTCGCTTTCATCTATATCAAATTTCTAAATCCTAAATCTTAAATCTTAAATTAACCATGTATCTCTCCGTTATCATTCCCGCCTACAATGAAGCCCAACGTCTGCCGGCCACGCTGGAGGCGGTAAACCGGTATTTAACCGGCCAACCGTATGAGTACGAAATTATCGTCGTGGACGACGGTTCCAGCGATCAGACCGGAAGAATCGTCACGGAATTGAAAAGCAAAATTTCCAACCTGCGCCTGGTCGGCTACGAGCATAACCGGGGCAAGGGTTACGCGGTCAAACAAGGCATACTGGGGGCGCGCGGCCAGCATTGCCTCTACCTGGACGCCGATAACGCGGTCGCACTCGAGCAGATCGAAAATTTTTGGCCGCAAATAAAAGCCGGCTACGATATTGTAATCGGCTCGATCGCGATTAAAGGCGCGGGCGTACAGGAAAATGCCGCCTGGTACCGGCGCATTTTGGGCAGATGTTCGAAATATCTGATTCGAATCCTGACTGTTTCAGGAATAAAAGACACGCAACGAGGCTTTAAACTGCTATCAGCCCGGGCGGCGAAAGACATTTTCCCCCTGGTGACTATCGACGGTTTCGGCTTCGATATCGAGCTCCTCCTGATCGCGTCCAAGCGCGGCTACCGGATCAAGGAAATGCCGGTTGCCTGGATCAACGCGAATAACAGCAAAGTCAATTTAGCGAGTTATTTTAAAACTTTAAAAGAATTAATCGAAATAAAATCTAACCAGCTCGGGGGAAAATACGATAAACCGGCCGGTTAAACAGGAAGGTTTAAAAATCCGGTCCAATTGTCCGCGGAAATATCCGTAATTGCCGCTGCCCGGTCGATCCGATAGCTGCCGACCGCGGTCCGTTCCAATTCATCCAGATAGGCGCCGCAGCCGAGACGGGCGCCGATATCGTGCGCCAGGCTGCGGATATAAGTGCCGGATGAGCAGTGCACGGAAATTTCCAGCCGCGGCCAGCGGTATGATACCAGCTCCAGGCGATGAATAATAATTTCAGCCGGCTCCCGCTCGACCTCGACCCCCTGCCGGGCATACTGGTATAATTTTTTACCTTTTACCTTTTTCGCGCTAAACATCGGCGGCACTTGCGCCTGCTCTCCGATAAATGAATTTAAACATACCTGAATATCTTCCGATCCTAAATCATAAATCTTAAATCTTAAATTGACTTTCCCTGTTCTGTCAAAAGTATCCGTTACCGCCCCCAGCCTGAGGATTGCCCGGTATTCCTTATCCAACCCGACAAAACGCCTCATCTCCCGGGTGGCGTCCCGGCCGATAGCGACCAGCAATACTCCGCTCGCGAACGGATCGAGCGTTCCGGCATGGCCGATTTTTTTGATTCCGGTAATTTCCCTTAACCGGTCGATGATATCATGGGAAGTAGGGCCGGAGGGCTTATTAACCACGATAAATCCGCTTTTCGGTGTTTCCTGCTTTAACATATAAATAAAGTCTGATAAAATAGAAAATAGGCTATATTTAATTTATAATTTATAAGGAATAATTTGTAAACAATTTATAATACTCAATATTAAATTCACTTCATTTTAAAAATGTTTATAAATTAAATTTACCTTGTTTATAAATTATAACTTACAAATTAAAAATTTAACAAATTAATCACCGTAAATATGGTCATTAACTTAATTATCTTAATTCTTTTTTTTATCTTACTATCCCGACCCACTCACGCTTATCTCGATCCGGGCAGCGGCAGTTTTATCATCCAGATGCTCATCGCCGCCGTTCTGGGCGGTATGGTCACGGTTAAAGTTTATTTTAAAAAAATCAAGGTGTTTTTCAAAAAATTGTTTAAACAAAAACCAGACAATGAAGATGACAAACACTAATCCCGCCAACCAGATCCAAAGCGCATCTTTCCGCGACCCGAGCGGTTTCGTTTTTATTTACGGCGATAAACTTTACCGCCAGGTCAACCGGTCCTACCGGGAACACTACGAATTATTGATGAACTCGGGGTTATACCAGAAGCTGGTCGAAAAAAAACTGCTCATTCCCCATGAGGAAATATCCGAACCGGCTCTAATGAATGATCAGGCATATAAGGTTATCCGTCCGGAACCGATCCCGTTCATCTCTTATCCCTACGAATGGTGCTTTAGCCAGTATCAGGACGCGGCCATCGCGACCCTCGCTATCCAGCAAGCGGCCCTTGAAAGCGGACTCACCTTAAAAGACGCAAGCGCCTATAATATCCAGTTCTGGCGCGGCCGGCCGGTCCTGATCGACACCCTCTCGTTCGAACGCTACCGCGAGGGCGAGCCCTGGGTCGCTTACCGCCAGTTCTGCCAGCATTTCCTCGCGCCCTTGGCGCTAATGAGTTACACCGATATCAGGCTAAACCAGCTCATGCGCGTCCATCTCGACGGCATTCCCCTTGATCTGACCAGCCGGCTCCTGCCCCGCCGTACCTGGGCGCGCTTCTCCCTCTTAGCGCATATTCATCTCCATGCCCGCGGCCAAAGGCATTACTCAGATAAATCCGGCGGGGCCAGAAAAGCGACAATCGACAAGCGTTCGCTTATCGCCCTGGTCGACAACTTGGCGGCAATCACGCGAAAACTGAAATTGAAGGCCGATAAAACCGAGTGGGGCGATTATTATGACACAACCAACTATTCCGACGCCGCCTTCAGGCATAAGCGTGAGCTTATTTCCGCCTGGCTCAAGCAAGCGCGTCCGGATACCGTCTTCGACCTCGGGGCCAACACCGGCGAATTCAGCCGGCTGGCTGCCGATACCGGGATATTCACGGTTGCCGGCGATATCGACCCGCTGGC
>CAZYKS010000113.1:0-3788 GCA_964648375.1 uncultured Gammaproteobacteria bacterium
CGCGGCCGAATCCGGTACGAACAATAAAGACACTAGTGATATTGTCGGGGCAGGCAACCGGCCAAAAATTTCCACAAAAATCGATACCAGCATTTTCTCCGACACTAAATATCGGGCTTTAGTGGACAATCTACCCCAATCAGATAAATATTCAAGTGTCGGCAAGACGGATATATTCCAACCATAATATATTGCGTATACTGCGAATTTATGCGAATACTGCGAATTCTAATTATACCAGAATTCGATTCGCATAAATTCGCGGATTCGCATAAATTCGCGGATTCGCATTATACTTTATGACGAAGCAGGAAGAAATATTAAATCTTTTAGTTAACGAAACCCTGATCGTGCCGGAGCAGGTGGAGGACATTAAATCCGCCGCCCGCTTTACCGATAAACCGATAACCGAAGTGCTGCTGGAACGCAAAGTGATCGACGAGGAGGAGTTGGCTAAAGTCAAGGCTAAGGTATATAACCTGCCTTATGCCAATTTAACCGAATTGAAGATCGACGATATGGTGCTCGGCACCATTCCGGAGGAAGCCGCTATGAATTATCGGGTCGTATGTTTCGGTAAAGAAGACAAGAATATCAAGGTGGGCGTGATCGATCCGGATGATTTCAAGGCGGTCGAAGCCGTGGATTTTTTGGCGAAGGGAGCCGGCTTGAAAGTGGAATATTACGTGGTTTCGGAGCAGAGCTTAAACGCGGTATTCAAGTACTATAAAACGTTCAAAAAGGAAATATCAAGCGCCCTGAAAACCCGCGCCGACAGCGAGGCGGAGGATAAAAAAAAGGACAAAAAAGTCGATGGCGATACCAAGATCGAAGAAGTGACGAAAAGCGCGCCGGTAGCGAAAATCATTTCGGTTATTATCCGGCATGCGGTCGAAGGCCGGGCTTCGGATATCCATATCGAACCGATGGCCAAGGAAAGCCGCGTCCGCTACCGGATTGACGGAGTTCTGCATACCTCGCTGATATTACCGCGGAATGTGCATGATTCGCTGGTGGCCCGGGTAAAAGTGATGGCGAAGCTGAAACTCGATGAAACCCGCATCCCCCAGGACGGCCGCATCCGGCTTACGATCAACGAGAAAGATTACGATTTCCGCGTCTCGACCCTGCCGCTCTTGGGCGCGGAAAAAGTGGTAATGAGAATCCTGGACGTTTCTAAAAAAGCCCCGACCCTGGTTGATCTGGGTTTTCAGGGCGCGGGGCTCGCGGTGATCGAGCGCAACATGAAAAAGACCGAAGGGTTGCTCCTGGTAACCGGGCCGACGGGATCGGGAAAATCGACGACGCTTTTTTCCCTGATAACCAGCATCAATAAAGAGGGGATCAATATCTCGACCCTGGAGGATCCGGTCGAATACCAGATCAAGGGTGTTAACCAGTCCCAGGTCAAACCGGAGATCGGCTATACTTTCGCGACCGGCCTCAGGCATTTTTTAAGGCAGGATCCGGACGTGATCATGGTCGGTGAGATCCGCGACTTGGAAACCGCCGAGCTGGCGATCCATTCCGCCCTGACCGGCCATTATGTCATGTCCACCCTGCATACGATCGATGCCGCCGGCGCGATTACCCGGCTGTTCGACATGAAAATCGAGCCCTTTCTCTTAGGTTCCACCCTGCATACCGTAATCGGCCAGCGGCTGGCGCGTAAAATCTGCAAACACTGCAAGACGGAAGCGAATCCGCCTTCGGATTTCATCAAGGAGATAAAGGAAGCGTTGAAAGAGATCCCGACCGACTATATTAAAACTTTGCTGCCCGATTATGATCCCGACCATATCAAGTTTTACAACGGCCAGGGCTGCCCCCGCTGCGGCAATTCCGGTTATACCGGCCGGGTGGCGATTTCGGAAGTGCTGGACGTGAATGACAAGCTCCAGGACATGATCATCGACGGCCATCATATCTTAAAATTAGAAGATATCCGCAGCACCCAGGATTTTCTGACTTTCAAACAGGACGGCTACCTGAAGATCATCCAGGGAATAACGACCATGGAAGAGGTGTTAAGGGTTATCAGCACATAAGATGTTATTAGAAGTTGAAAGACGTTAAAAGAAGTTGCAAGAGGCTGCTTAATGGTATATTATAATCTTCTTGTAACTTCTAGTAACTTCTTATAACTTATTTTAACAATTAATATTATGCCTATACAAACCGGTAAAGCCATAAAAATCATGCTGATCGAGGATGATACTTTCCTGTCGAGCATGTATGCGGAAAAACTGAGTAGCGAAAATTTTCTGGTAGTAACGGCTATGGACGGCCAGGAAGCCCTGGAAAAGATTAAACGCGAAATTCCGGACGTGGTCCTTCTCGATATAATGATCCCGAAAGTGAACGGGTTCGAAGTATTGAAACGGATTAAAACCGACGCGGCCACAGCCGCTATTCCGGTAATCCTTTTAACTAACCTTAGCCAGGAAAACGAGGTAAAGCAAGGCCTTGATCTGGGCGCCAGCGATTATCTGGTTAAAGCTCATTTTACCCCCACGGAAGTGATCGGGAAGATTAAGAAGGTGCTGGGAGGAACCTAGTTATCAATAAATATAAAACGAATGACTCGAATCGGATTGCGAACGACACGATTATATTCGTGTATTCGCGATTCGCGTCATTCGCATCATATTACAAGCATATAATCAATAGAATAACGTATTATTTATGCCGATTTTTCAATACAAAGTAGTCGATGCCGAGCAAAGGGCCATCACTGGACTGGTGGATGCGGCCGGGGAAAGCGCGGCCGTCGAGGTGCTCGAGGATAAGGGCTATCGGATCCTGTCCCTGGAAGAGAAGAAAGGCTCAGGCACGTTCGCGGGCCTGCCTTTTCTCGGCCGGGTCAGGTCGAAGGATATTGTCATATTCTCGCGCCAGTTCGCGGTTCTGATCTCCGCCAATATCGCTATCGTCGAATCGTTGAAAATTTTAGTTAACCAGACGGCCAACGATAAACTGAAGCGGATCGTTGCCTCGATCGCCGACGAGGTCGATGGCGGCAATAAGCTGTCGGATTCGCTCGCGAAATACCCGAAGATTTTTTCCAATTTTTTCGTAAACGTAGTCCGTTCCGGGGAAACATCGGGCAAACTCGACGAAGTGTTGAATTATCTGGCCGATGAAATGGAAAAGGATTACGACCTGATGAGCAAGATCAAAGGCGCGATGATTTATCCGGCCTTCGTCATTTCCGGGTTGGTGGTGGTGGGTGTGATCATGATGGTGGTGGTGATCCCGAAACTGACAGATATTATGGCGGAAACTGGCGGCCAGCTGCCGCTCTCCACCCGGATGCTGATGGCGGTCTCCCATTTTTTGGAAAATTATTGGTATATCCTGATCCTGGTGGTGCTCGCACTAACCGTGGCCTACCGGTTTACCAACAATAACGCAGCGGGCAAAGCGTTTATCGACCGGGTGAAGCTGAAACTGCCGGTTTTCGGCCGTTTGCTTAACCGCATCTACCTGGTGCGCTTTACCCGGTCCCTGAATACCCTGATTATCGGCGGAGTGCCGATATCGCAAGGGCTTAATATCACGGCGGAAGTGGTCAATAATACGGTGTTTAAAGAGATGATCCTGGAAACAAAGCGGGAAGTGGAAGACGGCAATTCGATTTCGACAGTGCTCCTAAATAGCGACCAGATCCCGAAAATGGTATCGCAGATGCTGGCTATCGGCGAGGAGACCGGCAAGCTCGACCTGGTATTGACCAGCCTGACTAATTTTTACTCGAAAGAGATAAAGAACCTGGTGGACAACCTGAC
>CAZYKS010000114.1:0-3744 GCA_964648375.1 uncultured Gammaproteobacteria bacterium
CTCCGGCCAGCGGCAATACCAGCGTACCGGCCAGCAGCATGAATACCACCCAAACGCCAACCAACGGCATCGAGTCGCAAATTGCGAACAACCCCGCGCTGCAGGCGCTGCTTGAACAATCGAAACTTCCGGCCGCGAATGCATCCAGCCAGAGCGGCAGTGCGGGTGCGGGCACAACCGCCAACCCCAGCCTCGAGAGCCTAATGGCGAATTCAGGAGCTTCCGCAAGCGCCAATAGCCAATTGAGCCTGAGCGATTTCCTTAAGAGCCTGCAATCAGGAAGCGGCAGCGGATCGATCAATTCGAGCGATTTAAGCAGTCTACTGGGTAGTAACTCGGCCGGCCAGCAGGCGATATTACAGCAACTACTGGGCAAGAGTGTGAGCGGTAAATAATAAATAGAAAAATACGGAAATTTTTACTAAAGACATAAATGGATAATAATGGTTTTGTGGTTTTATGTTTGTTTGCACGGATAAACACAGATTAAATACGGATAATCACTGATAATGGGAAACATGGACACCAGGAGGTTTTATAATATATAAGGATAAAAATAAAGCCCTGGCTTTTATGTAGCCAGGGCGGTTGTATTTATTGTATTGATTTTTTATTTTAATTCGTCGTATTTTTTTATTTTTTTATCCCAATTATTCCATTCGTTCGGGTTGATCTCTTTTCTTGAAAGGACATTGTATACCAGATACTCCACATAATATTTCAAATAAAGATTCATACCGAACGAAACGTTTTCGAAGACACATTGCTGTTCATATTCTTTGTTTCTAATGTAACTGACACAGGCGCCGTGATAAGTGCGTTTATTGATATTATTGACAGCCTTTTTTATTTTTACGGTTATTTTGACGGAAAATTTGTCTTCATCCGGATTATCAGCTTTCAGCATTTTAAAAACAAGATTGGTCACTTCGGGAAAGGGCTTTATCCTGGGCATGAGGAATTTCGGGTCCTGGCTTTTCATTTTTTTCATGTATCCGGGCAATTCTTCCTGGGCCATTTTCATCAATTCGGCTTTTGTCTCCATTTTATCCTCCTTTTTCGTTAACTATTATTTGTATATGTGCTAGCTTTTATTGGCTAATCATATTATAATATTTATTTAAATTTGTCAAGGTGTTTATTTATATTAGTTTGAATTTTTTTAATAATTTTTATAGAAATATTTTAAAAATTAATAAAACCGACTTAACGAATCAGTCGGAATTTTAAATTAGGATTAAATTAATTCAAGATCCAAATAAAATAGTTAAGCGCCCCGGCAAAACTTACCCAGAGCCAATAGGGAATTAAAAGGTAAGCGGCGGGCCGGCAAATTCTAAAGAAATTTACGGCTAGGATCATGACCAGTATCCATAAGACGAGTAGATCAAAAAAGGCCAGGCCCGGATTTTTCAGCCCGAAGAAAAGGGGCGACCAAACACCATTAAGTATAAGCTGGAGCCAGAACAGATTAAAAGTGGTGTTAGCGTGTTTATTCTTTTCGAGCCGTTGCCAGACAAGGTAAATACTGATTCCCATCATCAAGTATAGAATTACCCATACCGGTCCGAATAGCCAATTGGGCGGGCTGAAAGCCGGTTTCGCCAGCTGCGCATACCAGACGGGGATTGCGGTTACAGTAAATATCGATCCGATCAGGCCGGCCAGCTGGGGTAGTGCCAACGAAATTAGCAAACGTTTATAGTTCATATTTATAATTATAGCATATCATAATGAAGTTTGGATTAGTGTTCGAGAAAACGATAATATAATTTAAAAATTAAAATAAATATGTTATTATTTTAGTATGAAGATATTATGCTACGGTGAAATTTTATTTGATTGGATAAGCGGGAAAAAACATCTGGGCGGGGCGCCTCTAAACCTGTCCGTACACCTGTCCCGGTTGGAGGCCGAGGTATATTTAGTCTCGGCTGTCGGTGATGATGATCCTGGCCAGGAGGCGTTAAAAAAGATAATTGAATTAAATATAAAATCGGATTTTATTAATATCGATAAAAGCCACCGGACCGGAATGGTCAATGTGGAATTGGATTATAAGGGAGTTCCAGTATTTAATATTATTAATGATACGGCGTACGATCATATCAGGCTTGATGCGGATCAATGGGGGCGGATCGAAGGAATTCCTTTTGACTGCGTCTGCTTCGGTACCCTGGCGCAGCGTCAAGCAGTTTCACAGCAGACGCTAAACGATCTCCTCGGCCGGGTTAATACCAAACATGTGTTTTGCGATTTAAATCTTCGCGATAATAATTATTCCAAAGAAGTCATATTAAGGAGCCTGGAACAGTCTACCATCCTTAAAACCAACGAAAGCGAGGCAGATTATTTAGGTGAGTTATTTTACGGTAAAAATCCGGATAATAAAACCCTGGCTGATCATTTGAGAAAAAACCATAGGATCGAAATTTTGATTATTACTCGGGGAGGGGATGGTTGTCTGGCATATTCCGAGAGTAGAGAAATAGCAGTACCGGGGATTAAGGCCAAGATCGTGGACACCGTCGGGGCCGGCGACGCTTTTAGCGCCGGTTTTTTATCGGAGTATCTTAAAGATCACGACCTGGAAAAAGCCTGCGCCGCCGGCAACCGGCTGGGAGCGGAAATCGCCGGGCAGGCGGGTGCTATTTAGGGAATGGTTTTTTATTCGGTTGCGCTCGGAATATGGCCGCATACGGATTCACTTGCATTAACAATATCGAAAATATCGTCGATCTGCGGTTCGGTAGTAACATATTTTTCCCCGTTTTTTAGCTCAAGGGTAACCGTCAGGTCATGAGACTGAAACACGGAACTAACCATACAGTTGTCGATCAATCGCGCGGCATCATCCCAGTTGACGGTGTTGCCTCCGGAGGCGGGAATCGTTATCGTAGATATTATATCGGCGACCAGGGAGTCGATATTAAGTGCATCGCGTTCATTCAGGCATTCGGTCTGGCGGGGGTCATCGTAATTGAGGCACTGCGGATACTGCAGGGTAAAATCAAGGGTAATAACGGAATTACCTATTCCGGTAGCATAGGTATACTCGGTGTAAGTTGATCCGGCCGCCCCCTCGCTGGTTGCGCCGACGCAGTAGTCGCGCCCGTCAATCGTTTTATAATCCATACTCTGGATCAGGCCGCTTGCCGAAGTCGTGGTTGCGCAGTTAAGTACCTGTCCGGGCGCAGACAGACGAATTTCAGGGGGCCAGACATTGGTCCGGATAAATTGGGTACCCAGAGATTCCGGATATTTGAAAATAACTCCGGAACCACTGGCGGTTGCAGTTATCCAATCCCCGGTAGCGATGTTCGTCGTTGTGGTCCCAGTATTTTCGCTATTAACGCCAGGATTGCTTTCGTTTTTAACTCCGGTTGCCGATGTGACAGTAACGCCCGTAATCAACCAGCGGCCATTGGTTTTCGTAACCGCGAGTGCGATCGGCTTGGTCGCCGCCGCCTCACCCGGCGTATCCGCACTCGTAATTTCGATCAATTTTCCGCTTACTGAAAAGATTTCCGAGGTGATCGCTTCAATCTCCGAAATTTCAATCCGGTCCGGCCAGGGACTCGAAGTCAGCCGTCCCAGGGCAATACCGGGATCGTTTTCCCATTTAGCCAGTAGCTCCGGAGCGAGATAATCCCGGTAATTCGCTTCGATATCCGCGGCCGCGGTAGGGGAAAGCAGGGACACGCTTTTTAGCGCATCGCCGAAATTTTCCACCAGGGTCGTTAT
>CAZYKS010000115.1:0-3738 GCA_964648375.1 uncultured Gammaproteobacteria bacterium
TTGTAATTTACTCAATTAAAACACTATAAAAATCACCATAATTATTGTATTATTATGGTGATTTTATTTAATTTTAGCTTAACTTAGTGATTCTCCTGGTTTAATCCTTTACAAAATAATGATATTGTGCTATAGTTAACGATTAAAACCTGATATAGTAATAACTATATTTTAGGTAATTTTTATCGAAAAATAAGGATTATATGCGCCGGAAACGGTTCGGCGCGGATTAATATATGCAGAGTTTGAATACCAGAAAAATAATGCTGCTTTTTTGCGCGCTGTTTTTTTATTTGGCTTCGATTTTTTTCGCGACCTCGGCCGCCTTGTCGTCGGGCAGCGATACGGTCGAATTCGACAATATCGAAGCGGACGTTACCAGCACTGAGATGGTTACGATCGAATGGCTGACGAACGTACCGACGGAAGGCAAGGTGATCTTCGGCACCGAGGAAGACAACCTTAAATATTTCGTTATTGACGCGAGCGGTGAAAATAAATACCATAAAATCGAAATCGGCAACCTTAAGGCTGATACCCGGTATTATTACCGCGTAGTCGTAATCAACACCTACGAGGAAACGCAATCGTTTACCCGGATGTTCGATACCAATAAAGAGAAAGTTAAAGAAGGCAAGGCGCCGGGCATTACGGACGTCAGGGTGGCTTATGTAAGCGGCTTGACCGCGGTCATTACCTGGGAGACGGATGAAGATGCGGATTCCGTCGTTTATCTCGACGAGTCGAAAACCTATAAGCATAAATTTTCGAACAGCCAGAAAACCACGCTACACCGGGTCGTGATCAAGAATCTCAAGCCGAATACCGAATATTTCGCGCGCCTGACGTCAACCGACAAGAATAAGAATTCCAGCGGCTATTATTACCTTGATTTTAAAACGCGGATAAACGACAATATGGACAAGGAGGATTTCAAGATCACTAACCTCAGGCCGGCCGGCCCAAGCGATTCGCAGATATCGACCATATTCGCATCCATCAGCTTCAAAACCAACCACTGGGCCAAGGGCAGCATTACCCTAAGCGGCAAGGGCATACGGACGAAGAAGATCAACCTCGATTATAACGATAATTTTTTCGCCGCTTTTACCGGGCTTGATCCGGGGACGGAATATACCGTTAAAATATCGATGGTTGACGTATTCGGGAAAAAACAGACGGAAGATTTTAAAATTACCACCAAAGCCATAACCGATAGCCAGAAACAGGCCTTGATCGAACAGGCTTTGAATTTCCATGGAGACTGCCTTAGCTACCTCGTGGATACTCCGGGCTTTTTCGCCCAGTATTATAATCTCGATATTAACGCCCCTAACCTTTTATTATCGGAAATAAAGAGCTCGCCGCGCGGGACCGGCTGGTTCGATACGAAATATTTAGCCCAGTCGCGCATCGACGCTGATATCAATTTCGGCAGGAATTTCCTGCCGCTGGACCAGGGAAAAGCCGGCGATCCGTATTTTTTCAGCGTCTATTGGCAGGGATTTTTCGAGATCACGAAGACGGCCAAATATACGTTTAAGGTTACCGCCGATGATGACGCCTGGGTATATATCGACGGGCAGTTAGCGGTCGATGACAGCGGACTGAAGACCAGCGCGAAATCGAAAAGCGCCAAACCGGAACTGACCGCCGGCTGGCATAAAATCGAGATCTATTTTACCCAGCGCCAAAACAAGGGCTCGCAATTTTCTTTTTCCTATACTAAGGGGCTCGAGTTCCATCCCTTGCCTCCGGGCTGTTCCTGGCTGCCCGGATTCGAAGATTATAGCGGTGATACCTGCCCGGTGGTCGTGGCCGGGATCGAATATCTGCCTTACACGCCGGCATCCGCATTACTCAAGACTGCTGATTCCCCCAAGGTCTGGGCGATCGTGAACGGCCAGCGTTATTATATCGCGTCCGCGGAGGCGTTTAACGAATATGGCTACCGTTGGGATCAGGTCAGGACTGTGGGCTGGGCGGAAATCGTACGCTTCCCGCAGGCAAACCTGGTAAAATCGCCGGACAGCCCAGCCGTGTATTATCTTTACGAGCGTCCGGGGGGCAGACAGTATAAGGTTAAAATTCCGACACCGGCGGCGTTCAATTCCTATCCGGGCAATCAGTGGGGGAAGATCGTTACGATTTCCCGGGAAGACCTGAGCGCGATACCCGATATCCCCCTGGTTAAGACTGCCGGTAATCCGGCCGTATACCGGCTGGTTAACGGGCGGAAACAGCTGTTGTCACAGACGGATTTCTATAACGATAACCTGAACGCAGACCAGATCGGGGTCGTGAGCCAGGTGCATTTGGATAGTTTTAATTGATAGGGACGATAGTAAACAGTAAACAGTAAACAGTAAACAGTAAACAGTAAACAGTAAACAGTAAACAGAACAAACCTTAAGTGGTTTGTTTTTGTTTCGTTGAAAGTTAAGATTTTTATCTAGAGCCCAACCATAAGGGGTACCGGTGTTTAACCCATAACCCATAACAAACTCTCCTTAATTGAGTTGTTTTAATTATTTTGAACAAAAAATATTGTTTAAAATTGGTATAGTTTTATCTAGGGCTTGACTTTCGTTTTTTGTTCGTGTATAATTATATTATGGATTATTAAGCTGTGGAAAACTTAATTATCCATATAGGCCAAAAATAAAATCCAGTTTATTTTGTTCTAGCGCAAAATAAGCTGGTCCATATATTATCAGGTTAAAATAAAAATTAATTTATAAAAATAAACAGTAGGCTGAAATCAGAAACTGGATTATCGTTCTGGTACTACAACATTAAGCAGGAGAAGAACCCTGATGCACGTTGCTTCTAACTTCGGGATCCTTCGGTCGCTATCGCTCCCTCAGGATGACACTTACTGCGGTCTGCCGTCTGCTTACTGTTTACTATCAAATCTATGGGTAAAAATTTAACTAAACGCCAGCGGCAGATATTGGATTTTATTAATGATTTCGTTGAGAGCAACGGCTTCGCCCCCAGTTATCGGGAAATCGGGGAGCATTTCCGCCTGTCCAGCCCGGCTACCATCCACGCCCATGTCGAGAATCTGAAAGCCAAAGGCTTCCTGAAGACCGCTTATAATGAAGCGCGTTCGATCGAACTAGTGGACGCGCAGGTGAATTGGGCCCGGGCCCTGGAGCTGCCTTTAGCCGGCCTGATTACCGCCGGGGAGCCGATCGAAGCGGTCGAAACCATGGAAACGATCGGGGTACCGGCCGATTTCATCACTGACCAGGCTAATAGCTATGTCCTCCGGGTAAAGGGCGAATCCATGATCGAAGACGGGATCCTGGACGGGGATTACGTCATTATCGAACGCAACCCCTCGCCCCGAAACGGGGAAGTGGTAGTGGCGCTTTTAAATAACGCCTACGCCACCCTGAAAAAATTCTACCGCGAAAACAACCGCATCCGCCTGCAGCCGGCCAATGCGAAGATGAAGCCGATTTATGCCCGCGATCCGCTGATCCAGGGCGTAGTTAGGGGAGTGATACGAAAATTCGCTTAACTCCTACGAATTTACGAATATTTTCACGAATATACGAATACATTTAAGGCGCGGATTATAATCCGCGCCTTAAATATAATTAGTTACTTGACATAAGTTTTCCCTTATAATATAGTGTTAATAGACCACTAGTCTAGACCAATAGTCTAAAAAATATGGCGGAAACCAATCACGAAAATAATAAAGCGAAAGAATCGATCATCGATACG
>CAZYKS010000116.1:0-3737 GCA_964648375.1 uncultured Gammaproteobacteria bacterium
ATAAAAAGTCATTGGCGCGTTCCTTGTATTTAGCCACTTCCCGCACCTGGACATTAGCCAGGCCGAGATCGATAAAGACGGCGAAAATCGTGGTAAAGGACATGGCAAAATAATATTTTCCCAGGTCGGCCGGGATCAGGTTGCGGGCTAAAATCGTAAAATAAGTGAAACTGATGATTTTTTGGAAAACCAGAGCTAAAGTAAAATAGGAGGTATTTTTCGCGATATTGTTGCTTTTTGGCGGCTTTTTTGTTTTTGGGTGAAGTTTAGTATTATCCTTTTTTTATACAATATTTTACCGGTTTTGTTCAAATCCAGACTGTTTGGTTTTGAATAAAAATCCGCGGCCATTGGCCTGGCCGCGGAGGTTAAGGGATTGCCACGGTAATCAGGATAATAATTTCCCGGCATGTTTTAATCCTAAGCAAGACAGGAATAGCACCGTGCCGGTCAGTACGATCGCCGCCCCGGAAGGCAGGTTCAAGTAATAGGAGAGGATCAGTCCAACCGCTACGATCACGACCGCCAGGGCGATTGCCATGACCGTAAAACCGGTGAATGATTTAGAGAATAATTTCGCGATCGCGCTCGGAGTCACCAACAGCGCGCTCACCAGGATAATCCCGATTAATTTTATGCTTAACACGATCGCAACCGCAGTGGTGACATACAGGAGCAGGTCATAAAACCAGGGCCGCAAGCCGGATAAATAAGCGCCCACCGCATCGAAGGTCGTGAATAATATTTTTTTATGGTATATGGCCAAGAGGGCCAGGATAATAATGCCAAAGATTACGATATTGGCCAGGTCGGCGTTATTTACGGTCAGGATATTCCCGAATAAATAGCTGATCAGCTCCGGCTGGTACCCCTGGTAAAAATTAAGCAGGGTAACGCCGATCGCCATGCCGGTAGTGAACATAATCGCAATCGCCATATCGCCGGAGATGCGGGCTTTTTTTTCGAGAAAATAAATAAAAGCGGCAATCGCGGCCGAAGCGACAACGGCCGTCGGGATCGGGGCCCAGCCCAGGAGCAGGGCCAGGGCGATGCCGGCCAGCGACGAATGCGCCAGCCCGTCGCCGATAAAACTAAGCTTGCGGGCGGTAATGAATACGCCCAGCCAGCCCAGGATCACGGCCACTATCACCCCGGAAACCAGCGCCCTGACCATAAACGCATATTGTAAAAACTCAAACATATGTTTTTCGCTTCGCGAACCCGCCACTACGAATGCGGGACATGCGAATACGGTGTTTTTCGCTTCGCGAACCCGCCGCTACGAATGCGGGGTATGCGAATTATTTAATGCTGGTGATAAACTCCGGCCTGTTCCCCGTATAAATCCCTGATCGTTTCCGGAGTAAGAACCTCAGCCGGTTTGCCCTGGCAGCAGATCCGGTTATTCAGGCAGAGGACATACCCGGAATAACGGTTAACGACATTCAATTCATGGGAAACGATCAGACAGGTTACCCGGCGTTCGCGGTTAACTTTCGTGATCAGGTCGTAAATGGTAGCGCCGCCAGCGATATCGATGCCGGCCAGCGGTTCGTCGAACACTAAAATCGCTTTCTCGTGCAGAAGCGCCCGGGCGACCATCACCCGCTGGAACTGTCCGCCTGACAGTCCCCCCAGTTTTTTTCCGCCAATATCCTTTAAACCCACTTCTTTCAGCATCCGGCCGATATGTTCCCGGCCATGGCCACGCTGTCCGCATTCGTCCATGCCCATGAATTCATCGACACTCAGGGGAATATCGCGGTCGAAATCGAAAGTTTGCGGTACGTAGCCGATTTGCGGGCGGAACGAGCGCGGATTCTTTCCGTCGATCATGACCGTGCCGGATGCCGGCTCGAGCACCCCGATCAGGATTTTAAGCAGGGTGGTTTTCCCCGATCCGTTCGGTCCGATGATCGAAATAATGTCTCCCCTACTGACAGTGAAACTGATATCTTCAAGCACCTGGTATCCGTCATATTTGAAATTGACGTGCGCTACCGAAATATAATTTTTTTCCATAGGTTTATGGCTTTAAAGCTTCATAAATATTATTGACGTCATAATCGATCAAGCCGATATAGCTGTCCCGGCCGGAAACACCGCCGATCGGGTCGAGCGTACTGACCTTGACTTTCAGGTCTCCGGCCAGGGTTTCGAGCGCGGAGGCGGAAAATTGCGGTTCGACGAAAATGGTATTGATATTATCGTTACTGATAGTAGCTTCCAGGCCGGTCAGATAGGCGGGGCTGGGAGTTTTCCCCGGGAACGGTTCGAAGGCGCCGGCGATAGTAAGCCCGAAATGATCGGCGAAATAACCCCAGGCGTCATGGAAAACGATCAGTTTTTTCGTAGGTAAATTTTTCAGTTCGGCCTGCCATTCCCGGTCCTTGGCCGCGAGCGCGTCCGTAAAAGTCCGTAAGTTAGCGGAATAATAATCTCGATTAGCGGGATCGATATTGCCGAGGCTGGCGGCGATTTGCCCCGCCATAGCGGCGGCCTTATCGGGGTCGAGCCAGGTATGCGGGTCAAGACCGGCTGTTGACCCCCCTTTTACCGGAGCATCCAGGGTAAAGTGGTTGCTCGAGGAGGCGCTCGCATCGGTGCGAAAAGGCTTGAGTACTAGAGATCGGTTGAGCTCATTAACTTCGACCCCGGCAACGGTATTAGTAATAGCGGCCGCCCAGGCGTCAACTTCGCCGCCGACAGTAAACAGGATTTTCGCCCCCTGTACGGCTTTAACCTGCGCCGGAGTAACTTCAAACGTGTGGGGGCTGGCGCCGGGTGGCAGGATCAGGAGCGCCTCCGCCCGGTTGCCGCCGACCTGCCTGACGATATCGTAGACAGGGAAGATCGTTGCGGCCACCTTGATATTCCCCGCCTGAGTTTCTGCGCCGGTGGTATTATTCGGCCCGCAGCCAGTGAAACATAAAGCCATTAAAAATATAATTGAAACCAATAATAGTTTTTTCATACGCATATGGTTAACGCCGGCATTTACCACAGACACCGTATAAAGTCAGCTGGTGCTCGATATCGCTAAAATTTTTATGTCGGTTGAATTTATGGGTGCAGGGAATATTCTCGATTTTACCGCACTTACGGCAGATGATATGGTGGTGCGGCTTATCGGCAGCACAATAATACTTTTCCTGATCGACGGTTTCCGCCTTAACCAGGCCGATTGCCTCGAATAAATGCAAATTGCGATAAACCGATGCCTGGTCGCAATGGCTGATACGCGCATGCAGTTCCCGGGCCGAAACCGGCTCTCCGGCTTTTCGTAAAACCCGCAGGACCGCCAGCCGCGGCTTGGTCAGTTTATATCCGGCTTGGGTTAATTTTTCCGCTATTTTTTCCATATTCAAAGCATACAGTAAATGCAAACAGTTTGCAATACCTGCCGACCGGATGCTTCAATAACCAGTAAATCGACAATTAGCCTGATAAAATAAAACCGCTTATATTAAAGCAGTTTTTGTAATATATGTTTATATTGGCAGCCTGTCTTCAATTACTATATCGGTATCTATCGCGGCACTGCCGCCATTTCTTCGAACATTTTCCGGTCTTTCGGGAATAGTTTCAAGCTAATATGGAAAATCGTGTAAGTGATAAAGAAGGCCGACGCGACATCGATCGTATAATGGATATGCCCTAAGAGCACGCATACCCCCATAGCGACCGAAGTCAACAGGGAAAAGTTTCTGATATATTTATTGTCCCAGAATACGAGG
>CAZYKS010000117.1:0-2294 GCA_964648375.1 uncultured Gammaproteobacteria bacterium
ATTTATAGCTGGTGTTTTTTTTATTGAATTTAAGCATAGCCACCGTAGAAGATAGCCGGGTGATAAATCCAGATTTCTAACTTTCCCGCATGACCGTCTCCCAAATTCCGATTACATTCCCTTCCGGGTCTTTAAAATAGACGAACCTGCCCATTTTCGGCACTTCTATTTTATCCGTAAGGATACTGCCGCCCGCCTTTTTTATTTTATCGATATATTCATCGAGGGAGCTGACAGTGATGAAGATCGTCTGCGTCTGGTCCGGTTTTTGCCGTTTGAATAATCCTCCATTGATTACGCCGACTTCCTTCGGCATATTCATATCATCCACTTCTCCCGACCGCATTCCGTAATATTCCATTCCCGCTACCGGAGTACTAACGATATCCCAGCCGAATGTCTCGGAATAGAATTTTTTCGCCCGCTCCATATCATCGGCGGGAATCTCGAAATGATTAACCGTATTCATATATTTATATTGCTACTAAATTATTCACGAATAATAACAATTATTTTATATCTGTTCGCGGTGGCCACAAATTAAATTATCCGGCATCTTTATTAGCTTTCGTATTCTGGCGCTACCGTACTCCGTTATCTTATTTTAATGCATTAGCGTTACCCTCCCGAAATCACTTGCTCCCCTTTAACGCGTTGATATAATTTTCATTCACCTGCTCCCAATCGATTACGTTAAAAAACGCGTCCGTATACTCTGCCCGGCGGTTCTGGTATTTTAGATAATAAGCATGCTCCCAAACGTCAATGCCCAAAACCGGGATTTTCCCCTGGCTGACCGGCGTATCCTGGTTCGGTGTTGCTATGATTTCGAGCTGTTTGTCCTTGTTTACCGCGAGCCAGGCCCAGCCGCTCCCGAATTGGCCCAGGGCCGCGGCCGTAAACCGTTCCCGGAAAGCATCAATTGATTTAAAGGTTTTTTTAATGGCTGCGGCGATTTCTCCGTCCGGTGCTACGTCTTTTTTGAGGATATACCAGAAAAATTCATGGTTATAATGGCCGCCGCCGTGGTTCCTGACCGCTTGCCTGATTTCTTCCGGAACCGACTCTAGGTTCGCGAGGATTGTCCTAAGGTCAAGGCTTTGGATATCTTTATAGCCCTCGATCGCGCTATTTAGTTTATCGATATAAGCCTGATGGTGCTTATCGTGATGGACTTTCATGGTGGCTTCGTCGATATACGGCTCAAGAGCGTTATAGGGATATGGCAATGGTTTTAATTCGTATTTCATAAGGCTTTCGCCTCCTTCCCGATATCATTTGACCTGTACCCTGTGTCGTTTCACCCTTTCTTATCGATCGGGATTACGACAAAGTTGTACCGAGAATAACCAATGCCTAATTTTCTTCCAGTATTTTCGCCAACTCTCCCTGGTTAAAGCCGACCATGACATTTTCTTTGCCGTCTTTTTCGATAACAATCACGGGCACGCCCATCTGGCCGGTCTTATGGATCATCACGTGGGCGCGTTCTTCGTCCACGGATACGTCGTAATCCGTATAACTAACTTTTATTTCATCGAAATATTTCTTGGCTAACTTGCAATACCCGCAAGTCGGGGTGGAATAGATCGTAACATTGGTCATATAGTTGTCAATCTTTTAATAATTTATAATTAAATTGTATTACAAAATTATTAAAATTAAATTAATTAAATTGAAGGCGCCGCTTTGATGCGGCGCCTTCAGCAAATAAATAGTATCAATTTTTATGCTTTCCACATGCCGTGTAAGTTACAGTACTCCCGGGCGACAATATTATCCGCCTGGACGGTAAATTCGGCAATCGGCTGGTCCCCGGGTTTTAGATTTTGGCGGTAAACCTTGCCATCGGCGATAATTTCGATCCATTCGATATAATGTTCTTCTTCCATCGGATGAAGGGTCGAACCGACGCTTACTTTAACGCCGTTGTCGGTTTTTTCGATTACCGGCACATGTTTTTCCTCGGCCGCGTCTTCGGTGTTTTCGGTTTTAAGCTGCATCGGCTCGCCGCAACACACAAGTTCGCCGGCTCCGGTATGGAGCATTTCCACGATGTTGCCGCAAACATTGCATTTATAAACCTGGTTTAATTGTGTCATAAAGTTATTTATGATTATTAGTTAATAATAAAATTTTACATTGAAAAATTTTCACTCTAAGTGACATAATAATACTTTTAACCAGAGGCAATAACGATTATTCGCATGTCCCCCATTCGCGGTTGGGGGGTTGCCAAAGGCAATAACGATTATTCGCATGTCCCCCATTCGCGGTTGGGGGGTTGCCAAAGG
>CAZYKS010000117.1:2394-3729 GCA_964648375.1 uncultured Gammaproteobacteria bacterium
CAATAACGTTAGTATGTTTCCACGAATATTTCGAAATGCGCCTGCGGATGCTTGCAGGTCGGGCAGGTTTCAGGCGCCTCTTCCCCTTCATGGATATAGCCGCAGTTATTGCATTTCCAGCGCTTTTTCTCTTCGCGCTTGAATACCCGGCCTTTCTCGATATTCTCGAGCAGTTTCCGGTACCGGGTTTCATGGGCCTTTTCCGCTTCCGCCACCATCCGGAAAGACTGGGCAATATCCACGTGCCCCTCTTCCTCGGCTTCTTTGGCCATACGGACATACATTTCCGTATTCTCGTAATGCTCCCCTTCCGCCGCCGCTTTCAGGTTGGTGGGCGTATCCGCGATCAGGCCCAGGGCCTTGGCCCAAAGCTTGGCATGCTCTTTTTCGTTCAGGGCGGTTTCCATAAAGATATTCTGCATCTGCACATATCCCTCTTTTTTAGCTTCTTTGGCGAACCAATCGTATTTATTCCTGGCCATGGATTCGCCGGCCAGGGCTTCCTCGAGATTTTTTTTGGTTTTCGGTCCCAAATTATTCCCCATAAAGTTATATTTTAATTATTAATCATTTTTGGCAGACCGGGCAATAATGCGTACCTCTCTGCGCTACCCTTATTTTAATTATTTTGCTTTTATGGCAACGTTTACATGTTTTACCGGCGCGTCCGTAAACTTTTAACAACTTCACGAACTTCCCCTGGTTCCCGTCGGCATCAACATAATTATTGAAGGTGGTGCCCCGGAATTTGATCGCTTTATTGAGTACCTTTTTTATGGCATTATGCAATTTCGCGGCCTCGCCTGTTTTTAGCATACCGGCTTTGCGGTCCGGCCTGATGCCGGCTTCGAACAGGGCTTCATCCGCGTAAATATTGCCGATGCCGGCAATTAAGGCCTGATTTAAAAGTACCGCCTTGATCGATGCGGTTCTGTTTTTGATTATACCGCCCAAGACTGCGGCGCTAAATTCTTCATTTAACGGATTAACGCCGTATTTCGTTCTGATGTTTTCCAGTTCCCGTTCGTCCGCCAGCATCAGATAGCCGAAAGTGCGCATATCGTTAAAATACAGGGTGGAATTGTCGTTGAAAGAAATAATCACTCTGGTCCACTTTTGCGGCATACATACGGGGAGATTACCATCATCATGCCCCCCGGCGATCAGCTTATTGCCTTTACAATAAACCAGCTGCCCGGTCATTTTCAGGTGCGCGAGCAGCTTGCGCTTTCTATCGATAGCGAATACCAGGAGCTTCCCGATCCGTGCGATGCCGATTATCCGGCTGCCGATAAGCGTTCGTTTAAGCGTATTTACGTTGCCGTGAATAATCCG
>CAZYKS010000118.1:0-3712 GCA_964648375.1 uncultured Gammaproteobacteria bacterium
ACAATGGATAAGATTAATGTGGCAAGATTCGATTTATTCATGCTGCCCTCCCTGCTTTTTTTAACATTTCGAGGTTTCTTGGCGATGGCGGGGTGATATACGATTTTTTTTCGATTTTTGGCGGGGTAGCTGTATTTAGTTTACGCTTTTGGTCAGCGTAATGACCGTAAATATAACAAGCGATTATTAACATAATCAAAAATCCATAAAACCAAAAAAAATGTTTTAACTTTAACTTTTTTTTATTCATGTCGACCCTCCTGTAAAGTATAATTATATTTTCATATGAAACATTTTAATTTTCCTCGATCAGGCCAATCGCTTAAATCTATTTTTAAAAGAGCAAACTTTAATGTTCAATTTAATCATAAAAATATATATTTGTCAAGATTGACAAAATCAATGAAATGTTATAATTTTATATGGTAAACCGGAAAGAAATAACTAATTTAGATTAATTCTATTAATTCAATAATCTCGCATACCCCGTAAATTCCTTTGCCGCGGCAAGCGGTGAGCGGGGTAGACGAAAAAAAGGAAACACTATGACTACGATTCCAACAATCGAAGAGATGCTTAAGGCTGGAATGCACTTTGGGCATCGCACATCGAAATGGCACCCGAAAATGGAGCCTTTTATTTTTACCCAAAGGAACGGGGTGCACATTATCGACCTCAGAAAGACGCATAAAATGCTCGCGACCGCGCTCGAATTCATGAAGAAAATGTCGGTCGAAGGGAAAACCATCCTGTTCGTCGGCACCAAGACCCAGGCCAAGCTGCCGATGAAAAAACTGGCGACCGAGATCGGCCAGCCTTATATCACCGGCAAATGGATTGGCGGACTATTAACGAACTTTTCCGTGATTAAGCGGCTGATAAAAAAATATGTCGATCTTATGGAAAAAAAGAAGGGTGGACAGCTGAAGAAATATACCAAGAAAGAGCAGCTCGATTTCGACCGGGAGATCACTAAACTGGAAGAGAAGGTCGGGGGGCTGACCGAACTCAAAAAGCTGCCTGACGCTTTATTCGTCTGGGATATCAAGGTGGAAAAGAACGCCGTCCTCGAAGCGAAAACGAAAAATATCCCGGTTATAGCGGTTTGCGACACCAACGTCAATCCGCTTAACGTAAAATACGTTATCCCATCCAACGATGATGCCACTAAGACGATCAAGCTGGTGCTGAACCTGGTGAAAGAAACACTTATGGAGGGGAAGGCGGCGGATAAGGAAAATAAATAGAAAATTTTTTAATAAAAAGTTTAATTGATATTAAGATAGAAGTTAATTAGTTACCTAGTTAATTAGTTACTTAGGGGTGCTGTTTAAATGCTCCAATTTTAATTAGGAGTTTATATATTTTTAACAGTTCTTCCTAATCACTGATTAACTAATCACTAACACGCATGGAAACATTGAAAAAATTACGTGAACTCTCGGGGGCCGGGATCGGCGACTGTAAGAAAGCCCTTGACGAAGCCCGGGGGGATATCGAAAAAGCCGTAGAGATACTCAGGAAAAAAGGGATCGCGAAAGCGGCTAAACGGAGCGAGCGCGTAGCCAGCGAAGGACTGATTATGGTGGATGTTAACGGCGCCCAAAATGAAGGCTATATTCTCGAAGTCAATGCCGAAACCGATTTCGTCGCCCGCAACGATAAATTCAAAGAATTCGCGGATAAGTGCTTCGCCCTGGTCAAGTCAGGGCGCCCGGCTTCACGGGACGAGCTTCTGGCCCTGAAAATGGGTGAAAATACCGTACAACAGGAATTAGACAGCCTGAGCGGCATAATCGGCGAAAAACTGGATATCAAGAATGCCGCCACCCTCGCATCGAAAGGGACAGTAGCGGCTTATTCGCATATGGGCGGCAAGATCGGCGTCCTGGTTGCGCTGGATAAACCGGAGCAAACCGAACTGGCAAAATCGGTCGCCATGCAGATCGCCGCGTCCAGTCCGGCTTATATCAGGCCTGAAGACGTGCCCGCGGACGTTCTGGAAGCGGAAAAGAATATATACCGCGAGCAGCTTATAAACGAGGGCAAACCGGAAAATATCATCGATAAGATCATCGCGGGCAAGGTCAGGAAATATTACCAGGAAGTCTGTTTAGTCGAACAGGAATATATCATGGACGATAAAAAAACCGTTCAGGACATCCTGGGGGAGGTTAAGGTTGAGGGGTTTATCAGGTCGGCGCTCGACGGGAAAGCCGTGTGCGCGTAAAGGTAATTTGAAATTCGTAATCGGTAATTAATTGTAAAAAGGACTTTTCCGACAGCCCCCTCTCCGGGACAGGAGAGGATTGGGTTGAGGTTGATTGAATAGCATTAATAATATTATGAATTTCAGCTTTGTTCCCACCCTCACCCTGTCCCTCTCCCGTGAGGGAGAGGGGACTGGATAAATATATCTGGGTGGAAAACTATATATTTAATTAAGTTAAACAGTAGGATAACACTACGCATAGGCAGTACTACCCATTAAGCCGCCGCCTTTGGCGGGGGTGTCTGACCTGGTAAGCCGTAATAGAAGATAATTATTAGTAAAATTTAAATTATTATTCGCTAATTATTAAATACAATGATATATGCGCATTGCACAAGTACAGTTTACGCCCTGGGACAAGGCTTATAATTTCGATGCACGCGACATTAGCCTTACTACCGGCGATAAAGTCGTAGTAAAAACCGAACTGGGGATTGAGGTCGGTTTAGTCATCGGTTTGAACGATGTCGATGACGAAGATTTAAGCGAATTCCTGTCAGCTTACGATAAAAACGGAAACGGGGGAAATAATAAAGAAAAGGCCGCGCCGAATAACGGTGATGATCCAAAAAATGAAGATACCGGCAATCCGGCAGACACCGGAACACCGGACGCGATTACCGGCGGGAAAGCCGCTGCGGCTGGAACCGCCGGGAACAATAACGGTGAAAGCGATAATTCAGGGAAGATCAAGCCGGTAATGCGCAAGGCGACGGCACATGACCTGGAAAAAATCCCTGATTTGAAGGAAAAAACTTCGGCCCTGAAGCAATGCAAGGAAATGGCGCGGAAACATAACCTGCCGATGAAGCTCGTCGACGCTCATTTCGCGTTCGACGGTTCGCGCCTGACGTTCGCGTTCATCGCCGACGGCCGGGTCGATTTCCGGGAACTGGTCAAGGACCTAACCCGGCGTTTTAACCGCACGATCAGGCTGCAGCAGATCGGGATCCGCGACGAAGCGAAAGTGGTCGGCGATTTCGGGCCCTGCGGCCGCAATTTATGTTGCCGGGAGCATTTGGGCGATTTAAAATCGATCACTTCCGAGATGGCGGAGCTGCAGCAATGCGCCCACCGCGGGTCGGAACGGATTTCCGGCATCTGCGGGCGGCTGATGTGCTGTTTGGCTTACGAGCAGAACGGCTACGAAGAGCTGAATAAGAAAATGCCGCCGGTCGGCGCCCGGGTGAAAGTCGACGGCAAGCGCGGGGTGGTCGTAGGCCATCACGTATTGAAGCAAACGGTAGACGTGGAATTTTCACCGGAAAATGGCGAGGATAAGGGCAGGACCGTTGTTGAGGTGGATTTGAATAGGCACAAGAAGGGAAGTTAATTGGTCGATTAGTGATTAGTTAATTAGGGGTAAATAGAGTAATTTTTGGATATAAAACGAGTTATGGGTTATAAAACGGATGTATATCTTTTTTTAAATATAACCCA
>CAZYKS010000119.1:0-3693 GCA_964648375.1 uncultured Gammaproteobacteria bacterium
CCAGCCTGGCCCGGCAGGCCCAGGTTACGGCCGAGTTGATCGAGGGCAGGAAAGACCCCCTGCATAAGGTTTTTGGGGGCCAGAAAACCGAAACTTCCGAACATATTGGGGTAGCGAGGCCGTCCGGGGCAGCCTCCGCTTTAAATGATATATCGGATGAGCAGAATCGCGCATCTGCCTTATCGGTTAATGTCAGTCCGTCCGGCATTAAAGCGCATGACGGTCAACACGGAGTACAGGCTGACGATTCTCCTGTGCCCGTGCGGCAGGATACGAACGACCTTAGCGGCAAACCGCCCAGCACCCAAGGGGCGCCGGATTCCGGAAATCTCACTCCCGGAATCGGGGCCGTTTCCCCGCAACTGCCAGGGGCAGGAGGTGGTAATGGCGGGCCTAAACCGATATCGTCAGCCAATTTCGGAATGAAATTTTCGCAGTCCGCCGCTCCTCTAACCAACAATTCCGCGTCCGCTCCCCGCGGCGGCACGGGGGTGCGTCCGAATAATTTCAATTCCAGGCTGCCGGGACCGCCGGATAAATTGGGCGGAAACCGGTTCGACAACGCGGCCTTAAGGAAGTCGCCGATTAAAAAACCGTAGCCATTATTTACGGAAATTATGATTATCACGACTATATTATTCGTTTTCGGATTCATTTTTTTAATTAAAGGCGCCGATATGTTGGTGGAAGGAGCTTCGGCCATTGCTAAGGCGTTCGGGCTTTCGGCTTTCTTTATCGGTTTAACGATAGTGGCTTTCGGTACCTCCGCTCCCGAATTGATCGTAAGCACAATCGCGTCAGTCCGCGGCAGTTCGGGCATTGCCCTTGGGAATATCATCGGATCGAATATTACCAATACCCTGCTGATTTTAGGGGTGGCCGCCATTATCGCGCCCCTGGCCGTCAAACGGGCTACGGTCAATAAAGAGATCCCTTTTTCCCTGCTCGCCATATTCGCGGTGGGGTTACTTGTTAACGATTTTTTGATCGACCGGGTGGTCCCCAGCGGGCTGACCAGGATCGACGGACTGGTTTTGATCTTGTTTTTCAGTATTTTCGTTTATTATACCTTCGGTATGACTAAAGACAGGGATAATATCTACCAGAAAACCGTCGGCATGATCAAGCAGGAGGAATCGAAAGATTACAGCCTTCCGGTATCGGTATTTATGATCGCTTTAGGGCTGGCCGGCCTGGTAATAGGCGGGCGTTGGATAGTGAATGGAGCGATTTTCTACGCTACCACCCTGGGACTTTCGGAAACATTAATCGGCCTGACCGTGGTCGCGCTGGGGACATCATTGCCGGAGCTGGCCGCGTCCGCGGTTTCTGCTTATAAAGGAAGAACCGATATCGCCGTCGGCAATGTGGTCGGTTCCAATATTTTCAATTTGCTTTTGGTTCTCGGCATCAGTTCTACTATCAGCCCGATCGGCTTTAATCTCGCATTAAATGCCGATATTTTGATTTTAGTCGGAGTTACCGTCCTTCTTTTGGTATTGATCTATAACGGCAACCGCAATGTAATCGGGCGGGGGGAGGGGATAATATTGCTTAGCACCTATGCAATATATATAATGTATATTATTATCAGGGGTTGAGGCACCGCTTAGCTAAAGCACAAATCGACTCAACGAATAAAAAATTTATGGGAAAACAATATTTGATATTTTTCGGTCCGCCCGGGTCCGGCAAGGGTACGCAAATCGAGAAGATTTCGGAAAAATTGAAACTGCCCGCGATTTCCACCGGCGCTTTATTCCGGCGCGAAATCGAAAATAAAACTGACCTGGGAAAACGGGTGGGAGGAATCATCCGTTCCGGCAGCCTGGTCGACGATGATACCGTTAATGAAATTATCGCGAAACGCCTGGGTGAGCCGGAGCTTAAAAGAGGCGCGATTCTTGACGGCTACCCCAGGAATGATTATCAGCTCAAGTTCCTGATTTCCGCATTGAATTCCCGAGCGGACGGGGAGAGCAGCGTTATTTATGCGGTTTTAGTCGATGTAAGCGATGAAGCGGTGCGGGAGCGCCTGGGCGGACGCCTGACCTGCACCTGCGGGGCGACTTACCATAGTAAAAACCAGCCTCCCAAAGTAAACGGTATTTGCGACTTGTGCGGGTCCGCCTTGTTTACCCGGGAAGACGACAAACCCGGAGTGATCGATAAGCGGCTGGAAATATATCACCAGGCGGCGGGTGCCGTCCTTGACTATTTCAGAAAATCCGGTAATTTAATTGTAGTTAACGGGGAACAGGGAATTCGCGACGTTGAGTCGGAGCTTGAGAATCAGCTTAATATCGCCGGTATCGCGGCCGCCCCGGGTTAGCGGAGGTAATCCGTAATTTGATAATATTTATTTAATATTAGTATAAAATATGGTAACGATAAAAAACAAAGACGAAATAAAAATTCTACAAAAAGGCGGTAAGATTTTAGCTAAAATTTTAAAGCGCCTCATAAGCGAGGTAAAACCGGGCACGACCACGGGACAGTTGGAACAATTGGCGCTCGAGCTTATCGCTAAGGCGGGAGGGCGCCCTTCATTTAAGGGTTATAAATCACGCCATGACATCAAGGCTTATCCGACCGCACTGTGCACTTCGATTAACCATGAGGTCGTCCATGCCCCTTCCTTGCCGTCACGCCGCTTAAAAAACGGGGATATAATCGGAATCGATGTCGGGATGGAGTATCCCCTCTATCCGCCCGGGACTTCGATCAAGAGGGTAAAACCGTATAACCAATATTCGAAACAGGGAGGATTTTATACCGACATTGCCGCGACCGTGGCTGTCGGTAAAATCGACAAGAACGTCGGGAAATTACTGGCTGTGACGAGAGACTCGCTTACCCGCGCCATTAGCGCGGTAAAGCCCGGCAATACCCTGAATGATATCGGACAGGCTGTCCAGACTTACGTTGAAGCCAACGGTTTAAGCGTAGTCAGGGACCTGGTCGGGCATGGAGTCGGTTATGACGTGCATGAAGATCCGCACGTGCCTAATTACGCGATCGATACCGATGAATTCGATAATATCGTCTTAACTCCGGGTATGGTGATCGCGATCGAGCCGATGGTCAATATCGGCGGGTATGAAGTCACGGGCGCCGCCGACGGTTTCACTATCAAGACCGCGGACGGCAGCTTGAGCGCGCATTTCGAGCATACAGTGGCAGTCACCGAGAAAGGATGTGCGGTTTTAACGGCGTTATGAGGCGTAAATATTGCTTTATTAGCAGTACGAAGTTAAACGTTGTAAAAGCGGGTTATGGGGCATAAGTTATGAGTTATTCGCTATATGAAAAATTATACGAAATATTTAGGAATTGACTGGGGTGAAAAAAGGATCGGGCTGGCGATCGGGGATAGTGAAACTAAAACCGCTGTCCCTTTTTCGGTGGCAGGAAATATCGATGAAATCATAAAAATTTTAGAAACGGAAGATATCGATAAGATTGTCGTGGGAAAACCGTTAAAGATGCGGGATCCCGGCCGGGAAACGCAGGATGAGTATAACCGGTTCATCGAATCACTCGAACAGGCAACCGATCTGACGATTGAAGTTCGCGATGAACGGCTGTCAAGCAAGGCCGCGGATGCATTGGCGGGCAGTAAAAAAACCAAGGCTCCCCGCGATGCGATCGCGGCGACCCTCGGGCACGACGTTGAAGACGCCCTGATAGGCG
>CAZYKS010000120.1:0-3673 GCA_964648375.1 uncultured Gammaproteobacteria bacterium
AAATACCAGCTGCCGCTTAACACTGGTTTAACTCGGATTACAAACAGATAAACATGGGCTAGGTTACTGCTACTGAGCATGCTCATGAGCAACTTACTTGCCTTCCTCGAATTCCCCTTCCACCGGCTCATCTTTGTCTTTCTTGTTTTCCCCATCATCTTTCGGTTGTTCTCCGGCTTGTCCGGCATCGCCGCCGGTCTGGCCCGCGTCCGCTCCCGGCTGGGCTCCCGGCTGCTGCGCCTGTTGTTGGTACATAGCCGCGCCGATCTTCTGCGCCACCTGGTTCAGTTCTTCCATTTTCTTCTTGATCTCGTCGTATTGGTCCGTATCCTTGACTTTTTTCAACTCCTCGAGCTTCCCTTCCAGCTCGGTCTTATCTTCCGCTTTCATTTTGTCGCCCGCGTCTTTCAAAAGTTTATCCGTCTGGAAAATGACCGCTTCCGCCTGGTTTTTCGCTTCTACCTGCTCTTTCTTTTTCATATCTTCGTCCGCGTGCGCTTCCGCGTCTTTCTTCATCTTTTCGATCTCTTCGTTGGATAGGCCGGAAGAGGCGGTAATCGTAATTTTCTGTTCTTTCGCAGTGGCCTTGTCCTTGGCTTTGACGTTCAGGATGCCATTGGCGTCGATATCGAAACTGACCTCGATCTGCGGCAAGCCGCGCGGGGCCGGCGGAATCCCGTCCAGGATAAAGCGCCCCAGGGTCTTATTATCCGAAGCCATCGGCCGTTCGCCCTGGAGGACATGGATCTCGACGCTAGTCTGGCCGTCGGCGGCGGTGGAGAACGTCTGCGACTTCGAAGTCGGGATAGTGGAATTCCTTTCGATCAGGGGAGTGGCCACGCCCCCTAAAGTTTCGATTCCCAGGGTCAGGGGGGTAACGTCTAAAAGCAATACGTCTTTAACGTCTCCCTGCAGGACTCCGGCCTGGACGGCCGCGCCGATCGCTACGACTTCGTCCGGGTTAACGCCTAAGTGCGGCTCTTTACCGAAAAATTCCTTGACTTTCCGCTGTACCAGCGGCATCCGGGTCATCCCCCCGACCATTAACACTTCTTCAATATCTTTGGTTTCCAATTTCGCGTCTTTTAGCGCCGCCCTGCACGGTGCAATAGTCTTTTCGACCAGGTCCCCGACCAGCTCTTCGAGTTTCGCCCGGTTCATTTTCATGACCAGATGCTTCGGCCCGTCCGCGCTCGTGGTTATGAACGGCTGGTTGATCTCGGTTTCCATGGTGGTCGACAGTTCGATCTTGGCCTTTTCCGCCGCTTCCTTGATGCGCTGGAGCGCTAATGGGTCTTTCGACAGGTCGATGCCCTGGTCCTTTTTGAATTCATCGATAATCCAGGCGATTATCCGCTGGTCGAAGTCTTCCCCGCCTAAATGGGTATCGCCATTGGTGGATTTAACCTCGACCGTATCTTCGCTAACGTCAAGAATGGAAATATCGAAAGTACCGCCGCCGAGGTCGTAAACCGCGATCTGCTGGCCTTTTTTCTTTTCGAAGCCGTAGGCGAGCGCGGCGGCGGTCGGTTCGTTGATTATCCGCTTGACTTCGAGTCCCGCGATCTTGCCCGCGTCTTTGGTCGCCTGGCGCTGGGAATCGTTAAAATACGCGGGTACGGTAATGACCGCTTCGGTGATCTTCTCGCCCAGCTTGGCCTCGGCGTCGGCTTTCAGTTTTCCCAGGATCATCGAGGAAATTTCCTGCGGGGTATATTCCTTGTCCTGCATCTTCACCTTTACGCCGTCTCCGGCCTGAAGGATCTTATAGGACATGACCTTGACGTCGCGCTGGACCTCGTCTTCACCGTAGCGGCGTCCGATCAGCCGCTTGACCGCGAACACGGTATTTTCCGGGTTGGTTACGGCCTGGCGCTTGGCGGTCTGCCCGACCAGCCGTTCCCCGTTTTTCGAAATGGCTACCACCGAGGGGGTGGTGCGGTTGCCTTCGGCATTTTCCAGGATCTTCGGCTGTCCCCCTTCGATCACGGCCATCGCCGAATTAGTCGTCCCCAAATCGATTCCTAATATTTTTGACATAATGAGATTGTAAACAGATAAAAGACAATTTTAACAGTATGCGATAAGCAGTATAAGGCCAAATTGCCTGAAATCTGTATAAATTATAATTTAATAAAATAATTATTTTTTATAAACATCACTTACACTCTATTTCGTCGTTCGTCGTTCGTCGTTCGCGCTTCCGCGCTCTCCAATTCACTGCACAAGAGCTATCGCAGGAATATTTCGACTGGTTATATAAGGCATCGGTTTTGATTGAAAGTACAACTAAAATTTTTGATGCCTTAACAGTTGAAATTTCCTGGAGTGAGATTGCGCAGTGAATCGGAGCGGCGAACAAATCCTTGCTCGCCTTCCTTAACGGCCCTTAGCGTATCCTGGCGTCCATTAGCGATCCTTAGCGTATCCTGGCGTCCATTGGCGATCTTATTTCTTGGTCTTTATCTTGATCATTTTCGGTTTGGCTTCCGGCGCTTTCGGAATTACGATCTTTAAGACTCCGTCTTCGGCGGAAGCGCTGGCTTTATCGCCGATTACCTGCTTCGGCAAAGGCACGCTCCGGTAGAAGCTTCCCTGCCGGATCTCTTTGCGGTAATAATTTTTGTCTTCCACTTCGCTTCTTTTTTCGCTCCGGCCCTGGATCGAGAGCACGTTATTTTCGATCGAAATATCGACCTTTTCCGGATCGATACCGGCCAGCTGGGATTCGACGATGACGTTGTCTTTATCTTCGTAAACGTCTACGGCCGGAACGAAGCCGCTCTTATCGCCGCGCAGAGCCGGCATGAATTCGGAAAACATTTTTTCCATATCCTCGAACGGTTCGAGGAAAGGAGACCATCTGATTATTGCCATATGTTTTTATTGCCTTGCCAGTCATGTAAAAATAAATCATGGTACTGGCTAGGTTATTAAGTTGAGGTAATTAGTTAATTAGTTAATTAGTTAATTAGGTTGTGATTTAAAATCGAATTATCCAGTTAATAAATTCAGTGTTTTTAAAACTCCCCCTAATCACTAATTAACTAATCACTAATTAACTATTCTACTATCACCCTCGCGGCCACGATTACCTTACCGTTAAGTTTATAGCCCGGCCTCACTTCTTTTACCACCCGATCCCCCGTTCCCTCGACCGCTTCCATTAGGGTGGGATCGAATTTAGCGCCTTCGACCTCTATCTCTTCGACGCCGATTGACTCAAGTACGCTTTTGAATTGTTTGATGACATGGTTAATCCCTTCGAGCCAGCCGTTATTTTCGGTTTCTCCGTCGGCATGCTTAAGCGAAATTTTTAGATTATCGTAAACCGGCAATATTTCCAAAAGTAGTTGTTCATTCGCGTACCGGGTGCAGTCCTGCTTCTCTTTCGCCGTCCGCTTCAATAAATTCTGGTAATCGGCCAACGCCCGCTTATATTTATGCTCCAACTCCTCGTATTTATTCTTCAATTTATCGGATTTACCGGTTTTTTTATCGCCAGGTTTATTATTCTGCTCCGCAATAAAATCTTTCGATTTTTCTTCTTTATCCATAAAATTACATTCTAATTTATCTTATTTTTTCGTTTTAATTATTTGACATTCACACTTTGACATTCGTCATTCGTCATTCGATTTCAGCTTTCCGCTGATATAATTCACCAGCGCCA
>CAZYKS010000121.1:0-3671 GCA_964648375.1 uncultured Gammaproteobacteria bacterium
GGCCGACTTTAACCGCATCCAGGCCTTTATTTTCCTCCAGGTGGCCGACGACCCGCAGGTCCTCGGGATTGATCATGGTTACGACCGCTTCCCCCGGGTTGAACGTCTTGCCGATATTGTTCGCGGTTTCAACCACTAACCCGGCATCCTTGGTTTTAATAAGGTCATCGCCGACACGGGCGACCACGCTGTCCTGCTCGGCCCAGTCCCCGGGTTTGACGAACAACTCTTCGAGAATCCCGGCCTTAGCGGGCGAAAGGGCGATTTCCGGCGCGTTGATTTCGGACTTATCGATATAAACGCGCTTCCCGGTAACTCCGAGATAAGCCGCGCCGCCGAACCCGGCGATTACGAATAAAGCTACCAGCGCCGCGATCAGTAATTTCTTCTTTTCATTACCGGTTCCGGCTTTTTTAGTGTCTTGATCATTTTGGGAGTGTTCTTTTTTTTCGGATTTTTCCATAAGATTATATTTGTATTTAAATTATGATTCGCTATTATTTTTCGCTATTATGCCCATAAGTGACGACCGCTTCCCCGGCTTTCAGGCCGGAAATGATTTCGATTGTGTCCGCTCCCGTAAGGCCGGTAACCACCGGCCTCGGTTCCGGTCGGCTGTTATCGGTTTTAACCATAACGTATTCCTGGTTGTCATTTATGATGACTGCCGTCTTCGGGACCGTGAGCGCGTCCGGATTTTCACCGACCACGATGTCGATATTGGCGGTCAGCCCGTCTTTGATCAAGTCGCTATCCTCGTCGAACTGCAGGGTGGTTTTATAAGTCGGCTCCCCGTTGACCATCTCCACTCCCGGATCGATCGTAACTACCCGGGCCGGAAACTTAGTGTCGCTTCCGACCGAATCGAGCGTAACCGTTGCCAGCTGTCCGGGCTGGATATGGCCGATATCGTCTTCCGAGATCATGGTCTCTACCTTGAACTTAGCCTGGCTGATAAGGCCGATAACGCTCGTGTTCGGAGCCGCGATTTCGCCGACTTTGGCGTCCTGGCGGGTAATAACGCCGTCAAAGGGCGCCTTGAGAAGGGTTTTTTCGTATTGCGCCTGGTAATTGAGGACGCTCGCCTGGGCCGAGCTGATCACCGCCGCCTGCGCGGAAATACTGGCCTGGGCCTGTTTGACCGTTTCCTGTTGTTGTTGGATCTGTTCGCCGGTGGCGCCAGCCTGCTTAAGCGTCAATTGCTTTTGGGCCAGGTCGAGGTTGTTTTGGGCCTGGGTAATCTGCGATTCGGCCGTGGTAATCAAATTCTGGTTGGTCGCCACCTGGGCAATAATCGCCTGATCCTGGGTCTGCAGGGCAGCAAGGGCCGTATTGACACTGGTCTTATAGGTATCGACGGTGGCGGCGCTCAGATTCGAAGATGCGACCGTATAATTAAGGCCCTCGCTCAAATCCGTAAACAACTGTTTAATATGCGCGAGGCCGGTAAGATAATCGCTAATTGCCGTTTTCACATCCGCTTGGTCGATGGTCAATCGGTCCAGTTCGCTTTTAAGCTGGACCAGGGTGGTGTTGGCTTGTGCCCGTTCGCTTTCGATCCGGGACGATAAAGAAGCCTCGTTTATAAAAAAAGTCAGTTTGGGGCTGGCGGTGAGACTGTCCGTGAACATACCGGCGGTCTTAGTGTTGACCGCATCAAAGGCTTTGGCATAAGCGTCGCTCAAAGTATCTTTGGTCTTGACCAAAAGGCTGTTAAGATCGGAATCCGCTTTGGTGTTGACATTATCGCGGTTGGTCTTGGCGTCGTTTAGGCTTTTTTCAGCGTTCGCAACCGCGCTTTGGCTGACTTCGATGTCTTCCGGCCGGGCGCCGTTTTCGAGCTGGGCCAGAGCGGCCTGCTGGGCCTCGTAAGCGGCCTGGGCGCTATCGTACTGCGCCTGCGCGCTTAATACGCCGGCGCGCGCCTGGGCCAACTGGGCGGCGATATCGCTGTTATCCAGCTGCGCCAATACCTCGCCGGCATTGACCTGGTCGCCGACCTTAAACGGAGCGGCGGTAATCTTACCCGAACGCTCGAATGCGAGTTCGACCTCATCGGCCGGTTTAACGACACCGTCGCTCTTGAGTTCCTCTTTAATACCGCTCCTGGCAGCCGGGCTATAACGATAAGCCAGGTTAGGCTGCACGATAAAAATCTCATACCCGCCGATTACGACGATTCCGGCTGAGATCACGAGAGTGGCGATCATAATGGTTTTGGCTGTAATCTTCATACGCATAATAACTGTTTTATAGATTGTCTAGGTTTTAATATAATTAATAATCGAAAATTTTAATCGGTTGTTATTCTCACCAACATGCAAATCTGTTTACAATTGTAATAATCGATTTAATCCGCCTAATCTATATTTACAAATTCGTGAGGGAATTTGTAGATTTAAGGGATTTATTTAAATTGCTTGATCAACTTCCTTAATATATTTTTGAGATCATCCATCTCTTTCTGGTTCAGGGTCTTTAATATTCCCTCTACGATTGTCACGATATTGGCCATATGGCTGGAAAGGATTTCCCGGCCGGAAGGCGTTAATTTTATCCTGACCACCCGGCGATCGCTCTTGTCTAAGATCCGCTCCAGCTGCCCTGCCTTAACGTACGTTTCCACGATCGTAGAAGCGGAAGGCGGGGAGATGGCAAGATGATCGGCGATATCTTTCATAGTCGGTTCCTTTTTCTCGGCGATATACTGCAGGGTTTTCAGTTTGACGAGCGATAAATTCGTACCTGAAGCGGTCTTTCTGACCTGTTCCCGAATCAATCCGCTGGCTTTGAAGAACAAACGGATTAATTCCGGTAAGTTTTCCTCTTTGAACATACTTAGATAATAAAATAGTTAGATTATCTAATCATATCATAACCAATCGTTACTGTCAACCATTTTACCCAATAAAAAAACCGTTTATTTTATATTAGAACTTATAAAAACGGCTGATATTACTTAAATATAATGAAATTCTGAATAATTTTTACCATTCCTTACTTTTATACCATTAATATCTCAATATTGTTCGGAAATTGGAAATTTCACCTGTCTGCTTACTATTTACTGTTTGCGAATGCTGCGTGTGTTTCCTGAAACATCCGGTAGTCTGGGGTAAACGCCCATTTAGCAATCATATAAATGGTATAAGTGATGAAAAAAGCCCCGAATACATCGATGGAATAATGCAGGTGGCCGAGGATGACGCTAACTGCGAAAATTATTGTGGCTGTGAGAAAAATTATGAACAGCCGGCGGTTATCCCGGTAAATCAGAGCCAGGAGAAAAGGCAGGCCGGTGTGTCCGGAAAAAAACAGCTCGTTGTCGAAAAAAATCTTTTGCATGAAATCGTTGGTGTCGATGATAATCCGATCCGCGGCCGGAGCGGTATGGGTGAGGATGACCGAGAGCGACCGGATCAGGATGAACAGGGCGGCGCTTTTCAACACGAACGGGATCTGTTTGGGATGCCATAACAGCAGCACGACGACAAAAAGCGCTAAAATCACGTCGCCGTCGATAAAAATATAGCTGACGTTGAATACCGGAATATTGTCCAACAGGATATCGGAAACGCTGTTACTCGCTTCCCTTAGGGCATAAATACCGGCCAGGTAATTAGCCACCAGGGCGATACCGAGGTAAGCGATGCCGACCAGGCTGGCAATGA
>CAZYKS010000122.1:0-3646 GCA_964648375.1 uncultured Gammaproteobacteria bacterium
TACTCATACGGTCTTTAATGATCCGCTCCATGCGCGCCAGCCCGACGCGGAATTTATTCTGGATCAGCTCGCCGATTGCCCGCACGCGGCGGTTGCCGAGATGGTCGATATCGTCCTCCTGCTCCTGGGTGATATTCAGCCTGATTACCTCCCGGACGATCGCGACCACGTCTTCGCGCCGGAGCACCCGGGTCTCTTTATTATTGGGAATATCGAAATTGAATTTCCGGTTAAGCTTATAGCGGCCGACCCGGTCGAAGTCGTAGCGGTCGAAACGGAAAAACATGGAATAGATCAATTGGCGGGCATTTTCGGTCGTTGCCAGGTCTCCGGGGCGGATGCGCCGATAGACTTCCTTAAGGCCTTCAGCTTCGTTTTTGGCAATATCCTTTTTCAGGGTGGCCTCGATATAGCCGGCCGTGCTGCCGTCTTTTTCGACATCAATGTCCTTGAACAGCGGAATCATTTCCGCATCGTCGCTGTAGCCGAACGCCCGCAGGAGCGATGTCAGGGCGACTTTCCGTTTCCGGTCGATCCGGACCCAGATAACCTTGTTGGTGTCAGTCTCGATTTCGAGCCAGGCGCCGCGGTTCGGGATGATCTTGGCTCCATAATACTTCCGGCCTTTTATGTACTCTGAGGTAAAGATCACGCCGGCGCTCCTGATCAGCTGCGACACGACTACGCGCTCGATGCCGTTTACGATAAAGGTGCCGTTTTTCGTCATTAACGGGAAGTCTCCGAGAAATACTTCCTGGGTCGAATCATGGTTCGTGCGCTTGTTCACGAGGCGGGTCTTTACCCGGAGCGGGGCCTCATAGGTGATATTCTTCGAGCGGCTTTCCACTTCCGAGAATTTCGGTTCATCCAGGTAATAATCGTCGAAATAGATTTCCAGGTCGCGCCCGATAAAGTCCGTCACCGGAGAAATTTCATCGAACAGGTCCCTCAGCCCTTCTTCCAGAAACCATTGGAATGATTTCTTCTGGATTTCGATCAGGTCCGGCAGTGGCAAGGCTTCGCTGTACGAATTGAAATTTTTACGAGTTTGGGTTAATAGCATATTGGAATATGATTAATTATTATATATATAAGATATTTTATAGCTAAGATAATATGAAAATAATGATAAATTCATTGAAACGCACCAAAAAATCCCAATCCCTGGCGGTTTGAGTTTTGTGATAAATATTCGGTTAAGTTAAGTAGAATCGGCCACTAATTTAAATAGGTCTACTAAATAATGGTTTAGCAGGGGAAATTTTTGAAAAAACAAAAAAACGGATTGCGTTTGCTGAAACGAACTAGTAGGTTCGCTCGTTAAATTTCGATGTAAGCACTTCCGTTTATGTTATTCTATAGATAGATACAAAATCTTAAATTCGGGTGAAGACACTAAAAACAGGTTTTTAGAACCCTGTATTTTCTATCAACTTGTAGAGTTATAATAACAAAATGAAAATAATATGTCAAGAGGAAAATCATCAATATAAATATATTTTCGAAAAATATTGATTAATACTTAATTTTAGCTAAAAATTAAATCAATTGACCATTAAAATATCAATTTTCAATAAACCAATTATCAATAAATAATCAATTTTCTAATTTTTGAATTCATTGATAATTGAATATTGATAATTGAAAATTATCAAATTTGAACGCCTATTAATCGGGTGTTGCGGGTTTTTTATTATCAAATCCGGTTAACAGGCCCCTAACTACCGCCCGGTCATCCCAGGGGATCTTTTCATTGTTAGCGACGCAAATCGCCTGTTCGCTGCCCTTACCGGTGATCAGGACCAGGTCCCCTGCTTCTGCCAAAGTGAGCGCTTTTTTAATCGCTTCGCGCCGATCCAGGATCTTAAAGAAATCTTCACCCAAGTGTTTACCCACATGTTCCGCTCCGATCGCGACCTGGTCGATAATTATCTGCGGGTCGTCATCGTAGGGGTCTTCGTCGGTGACGATCACGCAGTCGGCATTACTACCGGCTAACTCGCCCAAAACCGGACGCTTGGCCTCGTCGCGTCCGCCTCCGGCCGCGCCCAGTACATGGATCACCCGGTTATGCGGGATCAATTTAACCGTTTCGTACAGTTTAGTGACCGCTCCCGGCTCGAAAGCGTAATCGACAATAACGGTAAACGGCTGGCCTTCGTTTATTCGTTCCAGCCGGCCGGCCACTCCCTCGATTCCCTCTAACCCGGCTTTTATTTTACCCAAAGGAATTTTTTCCGACAGGCAGCTGCAGACCGCTGTCATCGCGTTCTTGGCATTAAAATCTCCCAGCAACTGCAGTTTAATCCGCGTCTTATCCACGTTAAAAGCGGTGCCGGTTTCGCTTACTTCGATATTGCCGTATTCGATCATACTGACTTTGCCGTCTGAAGCGTATTTATCCCGGTTATTCAGCATCGCATTGGTAAAACCGATCTTTTCCTCAGCCCAAAAATCGAGAAAATATCCGGCATGATCGTCGTCCAGATCGGCGATTATCGTTTTCTTCACCCGGTTTAAGTCCAGTTTTTTCCAATTGGTCAGTTTTTTCTGTACCCGTTTCCCGTCGTCGCTATATTTTATCCGGCAGGCTTTAAGATGAGCGAACAATTCGCCTTTGGCGGATTTATAATTTTCGAAACCGCCGTGCGACTCGATGTGTTCGGGATAGAGTCCGGTAAATACTACATAATCGTAATTGATGAAGCGGTGCCGGTATTGCCTGATGCCTTCGGAAGTGGTTTCGACGATCGCATATTGGCAGCCGTTACGGAGCATTTTCCTGAGCAGTGTCTGCGTATACAACCGGCCTACCATCGTCATTTTCTTGTCGTTCAGCCATTCTTTTTTTCCGTCACCGAACATAGCGGTCGAAGTATAGCCGACCTTATAACCGGCCCCTTCCAGGGTTTTGGCGATCAGATACACGCAGGTGGTTTTACCGGTAGTGCCGGTAACGCCGATAACGATCAGACGCTCGCTGGGGCGGGCATAAACCACTGCCGCCAGCCAGCTTAAAAAATAGTGGTAAACAGGCTGCAGGGCTTTGAACAGTTTTTTCGGTATGATTTTTTTGATTTTTACCAGCAATTTATCCATAAATAATTTTAAATACCATTAATGCCCAATATTATAAACCCCCAAATCATATGTCCTATATCCTGAATAATTTCTAATTCCGCATTTAAACCATTCCGCATTCCGAATTCCGCATTTGATTCGTTCTTAAATCCTAAACCATGAATCCTAAATTTTTAAACGCTTCTCCTTATTTTCCTAATTATTGAGTATAGCCCATACCATTTCTTATCGAACACACAATCGAAAGTCCCCGGATAACTGACCTCCTCTCCTCCGAACCCGCGTTTGAATCGGGTCACGCCCGGCCATTTATGTTCGTCAATGCCGTAAAAATCATAATACCGGTACCCCTCGGCTTTAGCCGCCTTGATTGCCTGCCACTGCAGTAAAAACGGTGCCATCACGTTGCGGTATTCGTTGGCCGAGGCGCCGTGCATATAAATGACCGTATCCCCGAACCGGCTGATGATATTAGCGGCGATGATTTTCCCTTGGTACCGGGCAAACACCAGCCCGATACGGAGGGCACTAGCGGAGGTCCGAACCCGGGTGTCCGGGTTCGGAC
>CAZYKS010000123.1:0-3619 GCA_964648375.1 uncultured Gammaproteobacteria bacterium
CCTAAGATCAAAGATTAGCCGGGCTGTAGAGCGTGGTGGTATTTTCGGATAACCCTTACTGTCCATTTCATCTGGAAAATTAAACGAAAATTCTACCCACCTTTGCTGTTCAGTCAGATTAAAGGACGATATGATAAAGAACCACGGATTTCCAACGTCGGTATTGTAATGGTATGCGGCACAAGTGGAGTCGTTCATTGCGTCCGGAAAAACGACTTCAAGGTTGGCCATTTCACTTAAATATTCCGGTTGGACATGCGGTATAGCACTCATTCTGGAAACGACGCTGATATCTTTTACTGCTTGCAGCGACCTGATAACCATATCCCCCAAGGCCAGAGGATGCATCATTTCCTCTTCAGCGTCTCCGCCCATTACCCGTTTTTCTCCCGGCCAGTTTTTACCCCAAACCGAGAAGGCTTGAGTAACGATCAGGTTTTGGGATAGGGCAAAATCCAACAGTACCTTTACCACCGCCGAAAAATTAATTAAATAGGCGGTTATCAATTGGTTATTTTCGTATTTTCGAAGAGTAAACAATTCTTCGAAATCGTATACCAGCGGTTTTTCACAGAAAATCTTTTTTATGTTGTTTTCGTAGCAACTGGCAATTACCTTTAAATGCTGGGTCGAATTGACCGCTACAATAGCCACATTCGGTTTTCTTTTTAATGCTTCATTGAAATTATCCGTATAAAACGGGCCGGGATATTTTTCCTGTACTTTACTCAGGTTTAGACGATCTATATCGACACCGATAATATTATCCGGAATTAAACCTAAATTTATAAGTTTGTCCAAATAATGATGGCCCATTTTCCCGCCGCAGCCAATAAGCAAAACTTTATCGATCTTTTCCAGACAATACTGATTTAAAATCATCGTGTTCTCCTTTTTTTAAGGTTCAAAATTATTTAGTGATTAAATAAAATATCATTATATTTTAGCATTTTTTTTACATTATGTCAACTGAAATTAGTGATTAATTATGAATAATTTACTAAATTTAGCTAAAAAATTTCAGATATACATAAAGTATGTTATAGCCGGCGGGACCGCGGCAATAGTAAATATTGCTTTTTTATATCTATTTACTGATATAATAGGAATATACTATTTAATATCGACTACGATCGCGTTTATAATCGCTTATTTCGTCAGTTTTTATTTGCAGAAATTTTGGACTTTCCGGGATAACAGCAAAGACCAGTTAGCCAGACAGATGTCGGTTTATTTCATTGTCGGACTGGCTAACCTCGCAGTGAATGATGCCGGGATGTATATTTTGGTTGATTGGGTGAAACTTTATCATATCCTAGCGCAAATAATTATGGGCGCCTTAATCGCGATTAGCAGTTTTTTAATATATAAATACATGATATTCAAAGAATCTGTTAAATCTGTTTAATCTGTGGTGTTTGAATAATTTCACCACAGATTAAACAGATTAACACAGAATTTTTTAAATAAAAGCATGGAGAATAATAAAAAAATTAAAGTGCTATTGGCGGCGGGGATATTTCCGCCGGATATCGGGGGGCCGGCGACGTTTGCCGACGCGCTGTTTAAGGTGCTGCCGGAATACGGGTGCGAGGTTAGGGTTTTGACCTATGGAAAGTTCGAAGTTCGAAGTTCGAAGTTCGAAGTTGAGGCGGTTATTCGTAAACAAAATATATTTTTGCGATATTTAAAGTATTTTTATAAGGTATGGAAATTGAGCCGGTGGGCGGATATTATTTACGCGTTTGATATTATCAGCGTGGGCTTGCCTTGCGCCATTGTGAAATTATTCAGGCCTAAAATGAAATTAATAGTTCGCTTGGGCGGCGACCATCTTTACGAGACCGCGCTTGAGCGGGGATGGTTCGAGGGGACGATGAAGGATTATTATCGGGAAAAGCGCTTCGGTATCCGCGGACGGTTCATTTATATGCTTAACCAATTCGTGCTGAAGCGCTGCGACCGGGTTATCTTTAACGCCGAATTTTTGCGCGGCCTGTATATCAGCGAACGCGGGGTCAAGGAAGAGAAAACCCTGCTCATAAAAAATATCCGGCCGGTCTTCAATTTCGACGGCATCGATATCCTGGAAAAAGGGGAAGCCGTAAAAATCCTCTATATCGGCCGGTTAACGGCGGTCCGTAATCTGCTCGGACTGCTTAAAGCCTATACCGCGATCAGGCCGGACCTTAAAGCCAAAACCAGCCTGGAAATCGTCGGAGAGGGGCCGGAAGGAAAGAAATTAAAAGCTTATATCGAAAAAAACGGTTTAGGCAGCCGCGTCCAGCTGTATCCGAAACTGCCGCATAGCCAGGCTCTAAGAAAAATGGGTGAAAGCGATCTCCTGGTAATCCCTTCTTATACCGAATGCAACGCCCATACGATCGCGGAAGCCGGCAGCCTGAATAAGCTTATGATCGTGACGCAGGAAAGCGAACTATATTATTCCGGCGTAAAACAGAAAGGAATAATTTATATCGATCCTATGGATACCCAGGATATCACGATAAAACTCGAACGGGCGATCGAACATGCCCTGGCTCATGACTTGGGGGTGGAAGAAGGGATGAAGGCGATCGAGGGGACGACCTGGGAAATCGGTGTCGTAATGGATAAGCACTTAGAGTTGTTTAAAGAAATTACGGAACGATGAGACAGTGTAATCCAATATTACAAACACGAATTTAAGCGAATTGAAAACGAATTTAACGAATAAATAAATACGTTTTAACAGGTGCTCACACGCGCGAGGAACAGACGGAAAATGCTTTGATTAGTCGCGGGTGAGGACACCCGCTCCAACAGTAAGTGTTATATGAAAAAAATAATTAGAAAAATTAAATATGTATTCGTCGTGTTCCGGTGGTTTGTCTGGTATAACCTGGTCAATGGGGAGGCCGGTAAGGTTTGGCATTTGTTTATGTCTCTAGTAAAACATGTGGTCCTGAAAACCCCGTACGCGGCCATCATCGAGTCCGGCAATACCTGTAATTTCCGCTGTCCTACCTGTCCGACTCCGCACCATTTAATCTATACCCGGCGCCAGCCCGCGAACATGGATTTGGATAAATATAAAAAAATTATCGACAATATCAAGGATTACGTGCATATCGTTTACGTTTATAACTCGAACGAACCGCTTCTTCATCCGAATCTGGCCGAAATGATCCGCTATGCTTCGGATAATAACCTGCATACCATGATTTCGACCAATGCCTCGCTTCTGACAAAAGAAAAAACCGAAGAATTGTTGCATTCAGGACTGGGTGAGATCCGTTTCGCCCTGGACAGCCTTAAAAAAGAGGCGTTCGAGGAGTTCCGGGGCGGCAGTAATTTCGCAACTGTTAAGGCCAATATGGAATATTTCATGAAAAGAAAGCAAGAGTTGGGCGTTAAGCGGCCGATCGTAACGTTGCAATTCATCTTAAACAAACTCAACCAGGACGAGGTACCGGCGATCAAAGAATATGCGCGGAAGTGGAAGATCGACAAACTTTATATCAAGTCATTTATTTTAAGCGAATACGCGTACACAAAAGAGGAAATAAAAAAACTGGCGGATAAATTTTATCCTACGAAAGACGTGTATGATGAAGCAATCGTATATAAAAAGGACGAA
>CAZYKS010000124.1:0-3568 GCA_964648375.1 uncultured Gammaproteobacteria bacterium
CCGGATCTGCCGATTACCAGAAATTAACGGCAAAAGAGCATCCGGATCGGAAGCAAAGCTTTGACCGATTAAAAGAACTGGGTATTGAGCCAACAATTCACATGCTCAATGCAGCTGATCTATATTTTCAGAGCTTGAAACACTACTTAGTAAAGAGCGGTTTGTCCCAACTGGGTTTGGTGGTAGGTGCTACCAGGCAGTGTGACGGATCTATCCGTCGTGTTTTTCCATGGTATACCGGTCTGAATCCTGGATACGGTGCGCAGAGCGCTGATAAACCACCGCTAGAACCGTTTGAAAAGCTGATTCTTGAGCTTATTCCGGAGGGTGATGGCAATAAATACGCAGGCCAAGGTAATGTCTCTTCCTCGTCTCGTGGAACAATGTTTGCCCACATCAAAACATACGGCGGAACCGGCAAGGTTGTTGATTTGCCACGATGTCTTATCAATTCGGTTAGTCGTCATCGGGAGCTGGAAGAAGAGGCATATGAGCTTCGGTACGTAATTGATGCCGGCATCCCGAATCCCTTTAAACTTGCAGCATAAATAACAAAAGATTGCCGCAAAATCCCCACGAAGCGGCACCGCGAACCCTGGAAGAGATCGCTGAAAGATTGGCGATATTGGAATCTTAAAAATTATAAATAAGGAGGTGATGTAATGCTATTCGGGATTATTGAAAAATGTGCTGACATGATCTATGTTAAAAGAGGAATTCAATTCGGTGCCTTTAAATTGAAACTGCACGAGACGAACCCGGATGCTCCGCTATCTCCCTTTTATATAAACTTGAGATCTAAGGATAATCCCAAACCGGGTCCATTCGTTGGAAAAGACTTCGAGTTAATCGCCAGGTGCATCTACAAAGTGATTAAAGATGCGGGTGATGACCTGGTTTTCGACGCCATTGCACCGATTCCCAGAGCGGGCGATCCTCTAGTCGATGCGATGGAAAGAACAGAAGGAACTTATTCCGAACATAATCAAGGCGATTATCGGATTATCCGCCTGGGGAAAGCGGAAGAAGGAGAAACCAGAAAAATCGTACCTCTTCCCGGATTTGAATATCGAAAGGATGAAAGAGTTCTGCTTGTGGACGATCTTGTTACCAAAGCGCATACGAAGCTGGAAGCAATTAAGGCGATTGAATCATCCGGCTCGATTGTAGTCGGTTTGGTTGTCTTAATTGACCGCGAGCAGGGAGGGAAAGAGGAGATTGAAAAGGCTGGATATAAATTGTATTCAGCATTTACGATCAGTGAACTTTTTGCGCATTACCAAGCAACAAAGAAAATTAAAACTAGAGAATATGTCAGATACTTGAATTATGTGCAAAATAATTAGTTTTTATACAAACCAACCCACCATTAAGGAGGTAATAAAACGGTGCGGTTGGTTTTTTCTTTGTCTTTTGATGCATTTTATGGTAAAATATAGAATAGCGATTATTAAAGTTAATTATGAATCGAATAAAAATATGGCGACCAAAAAGAAAACAGCAACCAAGCCGAAAAAGAAAAAAGTTAAGTCGAAATTACCGCCAAAGTTAGTTAAATATCTCGAGGAACGAGGGGTTGACCATGAGATCCTCGAGCATAAAACCATCTTTACCGCCCTGGACGCGGCCGCGACTATGCGCCGAAAACTGAACGAGATCGCGAAGTCGCTTTTGGTCAAAGCCGACAAAGATTATTATCTGATCATCCTGCCGGCCGATAATAACCTCGATTTCAAGAAACTCGCTAAAGTTATCGGTAACGAGACCGGAAAGCCGGTTAAGGCCGTGAAAATTCCGGGGGAAAAGATCATGGAAGACCTCCTGAAGATCAAGGCCGGGACCTTGTCGGCATTCGGCCAGCTGCATAAGCTTCCGGTAGTCGTCGATCAGGGGCTTACTAAAACGAAAAAAGCGGTATTTCCGGGCGGCAGTTTCAACCATTCGGTCGAGATGGCGGTTAAGGACTTTATCCGGATCGAAGAGGCGGCCCTGGGAAGTTTCGGGGTGAAAAAGAAGCTCAAAGTGCAGAAAAAGACTTCACCGAAAAGAAAAACTCCGGCCAAAAGGAAAGCCGCTGCCAAGAAAAAGACAGTGGTTAAGAAGAAAGCGGCGGCGAAAAAGAAAAAATAGACGATAGCATGCCATCCTGAGCGGCGAACCCGTGAAGGATTCCGGAAGATATGCGCATAAATCACGGGATTCATCACTGCGTTTCACTCCGCTCAGAATGACAGGTAATTATCTGTCATCTGCTTACTGCTTACTGTTTACTAATTATTTATGATGAAAATAAAAATAGAATCATTCGAAGGCCCGCTGGACCTGCTGCTGCAGCTGATCGAAAAGGAGGAGATGGACATTACCCAGATAAGCCTGGCCAAGATCGCAGACGAATACGTTACTTATATACAAAATTCAGCGCGAATCAATCCGGATGAGATGGCGGATTTTTTAGTGGTGGCCGCGCGCCTGCTCCTGATTAAATCGCGGGCGCTCTTGCCGTATTTATACCCGGAAGAAGAGCAGGAGATCGAGGAATTCGAGCAGCAGCTCCGGATGTATAAGGAATTCATAGAAGCCGCGAAAGGGATCCAGAAAATGATCGGCAAGAAAAAATTCATGTTCATGCGGGAATTCAACCGCAAAGTAATGCTGTCGCATGCGGAAAATATGTTTTTCCCGCCCGCTAAGCTGACTGCCGGGGATATGGAGATGGTATATAATGACGTGATTAACCGCATTAAACCGTTCATCACCGAGCTGGAAGAGGAAAGGCTCGAACATAAAGTCAGGATCGAGGACAAAATCAATACTATCCAGACCCTGCTGCTCGAAAAAATCAAATTCGCTTTTTCGAAAGTATTGTCAGGCGCGAACACCAAGACCGATATCATCGTAAGTTTTCTGGCGATTTTGGAACTGTCGAAGCAGAGGGAGCTGGTAGTGGAGCAGGCGGGGCTGTTCGAGGAGATATACGTTGATAAGTACGAGGCGCGAAGTACGGTGGACGAAGTTTAAAATTAAAAATACGGTTAAAATAATATTCGATTAAATTTATGAATTTAAAATCACAAATAGAATCACTGCTGTTCATCTCAGCCAAGCCGATGTCGGTAAAACAATTAGCGGAATTAACCAAGGAAAAGGAACCGGCGGTGCAGGCGGCGGGCGACGAACTGGTCGAGAAATATAAAACGGAAAAGATCGGGGTGCAGATAATAAAAAACGGATCGAAGTACCAGATGGTAAGCTCCCCGGAAAATACCAAAGTTGTGCAGGAATTCATTAAAGACGAAACCACCGGAGATCTCAGCCGCCCCAGCCTCGAAGCCCTGACGATCATCGCTTACCGCGGACCGATATCAAAGCTCGATCTGGACCGCATCCGCGGAGTCAATTGCGCGCTGATCCTCCGCAACCTCCTGCTCCGGGGGCTGGTGGAAGCCCGGCCCGACAAAAAAAAGCGGGAAACTTACTACACAGTCACCTTCGATTTCATTCGGTTTTTAGGAATTAGCGGAATAAAGGAATTGCCCGATTATGAACGTTTGCATGCTGATGATACTAT
>CAZYKS010000125.1:0-3514 GCA_964648375.1 uncultured Gammaproteobacteria bacterium
TATTAAAGTATAATTAGGAATATATGATAAATGTATGAAAGAAATTGTGGACAATCGAGTAGCGGATTTACGGCGGGAGGCCGGAATCAGGCAGGAAGACCTGGCCGAAGCGGTCGGGGTCACCCGGCAGACGATTATTGCGCTTGAGCATGGCAACTATAAACCTTCGGTCTTGCTGGCGCTAAAAATCGCGGCTTACTTCGACCGGCCGATAAGCGATATTTTTAAATTGAGAAAAATATGAAAAAACGATTTACAATCGAGATCACCCTCGGCGTCATATTGATTATTCTGGTAATGGCGCTTTTAGACCCGTTTATGATCCTGATGCCGAGCGCAATGGTAATGACACTGATGCTTATATTGGTTATCGGGTTCGTTGTCTTTGCCGCTTATATCTGGCGCGAGCAGGCGCGGGATGAGCGCGAAGAACTCCATCGCCTGGCGGCCGGGCGCTACGGCTGGCTGGCCGGGACCGGGATCCTCTTGCTGGGGCTTATTTACCAGGGGCTGATAGAACACTCGACCGACCCCTGGCTGGTATATGCGCTTGCCGGGATGATACTGGCGAAATTGATTACCCGGGCCGTATTCGAAATTAAACATTAGAATCTACTAAATTACGAATCAAAATACGAATTTACGAATAATATTAATTATTAAATTAAAGTATATGAAAACAGCAATAAAACAACAAGGCAGCGCGTTAGTGTACGGTATCCTAGCGGTCATCGTAATCGCTGTCGGGATCATCGCTTATGCTAGCTACTCCGGACGTCCGACCGCGGACAAAACGGATACTATGATGGATAATAACCCCACCCCGGCGATGATAGACGATAGCAGCGGGGCGGCGATGGATAACCCGGGCGACACTATGATAGACGATGGCAGCAGCGCCGACGCGATGATGGATGCGGGCGGAAACGAAAACATGCCGGAGAAAGCTACGGATACGACGATGGACGATGGCAGCAGCGCCGACGCGATGATGGATGAAGCAGCCGGTACGATGATGAAAGAAGGAGATAACTCGACAAGTGCAAATATCGATGTCATGTCTACGACAACCGACGGCACCATGACGGAGAAGGGCAGCGGCGATGCTATGAGCCAGTAAAAGCGTAATTATTAACCGTTATTAAAAATTTTATGACTTCTAATTTGACGATTCTATTCGCTTTTAGCGCCGGTTTAATATCGTTCGTGGCACCGTGCGTCCTACCGCTCATTCCCGGCTTTCTGGCTTATCTGGCCGGGAGTACGCCGGGAAGCAAGGGCCCGACGCGGCGGGAAACTTTCATTAACGCGGTCTTTTTCGTAATCGGTTTTTCGCTCGTATTCGCGGCTCTCGGGGTGCTACTCAATACCGTACTCGAACGGATCGCTTACGACGTGCAGGCCTGGCTGGCGCGCGTCGGCGGCGCGATCATAATCTTTTTCGGATTGTACCTGACCGGGCTCATAAAGGTCGGTTTCCTCGAGCGGGAGCACCGCCTGCGCGTCAAAACAAAATTTTCTTCGCGCTACCTGACTTCATCCGTATTCGGAGCGGCTTTCGCCGTCGGTTGGTCTCCCTGTGTCGGGGCGGTATTGGGCGCGATCCTGGGCCTGGCCGCCAGCCAGCCGGGCGCGGCTTTTTATCTTCTGCTCGCGTATGCCGCCGGCTTTAGTATTCCCTTCCTTATCATCGGAGCGTTCGCAGCCCAGGCGCGGGATTTCATCAACCGCTTTGCCCGTGCGGCTAAAGCGATCAATATAGTCTTCGGCGCCCTGCTGATCGTTCTGGGCGTCCTTATCTTTACCGGCCAGCTGAGTCAGATAGCGAACTTCGGGATACTTAACATGTTGCTATTGAAATAGGACATTAGAACCCTATGAATTTACGAATCAACTACGAATTTACGGATATTACCTAATACGTTTTATAAATAGGATTCGTGCAATTCTTATATAGATTCGTTGATACACAAGGGGATAAACATATGAGAAAATATATCTTGATAATAGTATTAATCTTAATTGTCGGCACTATCTGGTGGCTGGACAGGAATTCTGGTTTAGCGCCGGTCGAAACCGTCACGACTACTCCGGTGAGCATGGACGCCGCCCAAAAAGCCGGCCAATATGAGCGCGTTCCCGAGCTCGTCGATCCGTCCGGATTTATCAATACGGAACCGTTTAAAATTTCCGATTTGGTCGGTAAGAAAGTTATATTGGTCGATTTCTGGACTTATTCCTGTATCAACTGCCAGCGCACCCTGCCGTACCTGACCGCCTGGTACGCGAAATACCGGGACCAGGGGCTCGAGATCGTCGGCATCCATTCGCCTGAGTTCGACTTCGAAAAAGAGCGCGCCAACGTCGAAGCGGCGGTCAAGCAGTTCGGGATCGAGTATCCGGTGGTTATGGACAATAACCATACGACCTGGAGTAATTTCCGCAACCGCTATTGGCCGCATGAGTATCTGGTCGATATTGACGGTTATATCGTTCATGACCATATCGGCGAAGGCGGTTACGCCGAAACCGAGCAGGAGATACAGAAATTATTGAACGAGCGTAAACAGGCGCTAGGGGAAGGCGGTTCGGTCGCGACCGGGATCGTTAATCCGGCCGGAGCGGAAACCGTAAACGCTTCCAGCCCGGAAACTTATTTCGGATCTGACCGTAACGAGCTATTCGGTAACGGCCAGGCCGGTAAAGCCGGAATGCAGACGCTAACCGTACCGGAAAAGATCGATACCAACACGCTTTACCTTGATGGCAGCTGGAATTTTACGGGGGAATACGCGCAAAACACTACTCCGGCCCGGATAATCTACCGCTATCAGGCCGGCAAAGTATTTCTGGTAGCCAGCTCTGATTCGGGCGTGGACCTGACTATTCTGAGAGACGGCCAACCCGTCGGCAGTGCGTCCGGGAGCGACGTAAAGGACGGCCAAGTGACGGTAAAAGCCAACCGTTTATACCGGTTGATAGAAGACCCGGCCGGCTACGGCGAACATACGCTCGAAATCGACATCCCGGAACCGGGCCTGGACGCGTATACTTTTACCTTCGGTTGAATTTATTGGCAGAAGCGTTTTTTATAAAATTATATTAATTTAATTATATTTTAATATTTTATTTATATAATTATAATATATAAATATTAAATATGAGCGTATGAAAAATCTACACATGGTCACTTTTATTTTAGTGATTATCGGCGGTTTGAATTGGCTTCTGGTGGGGCTGTTCAACTGGGACATCGGCGCCATCTTCGGCGGCACGGACGCGGTCATTTCCCGCTTAATTTACATCCTGGTCGGATTATCGGCCATATACGAAATCGCGACCCATAAAAGCCGCTGTACAGACTGCGGTGCCAAGATGAAGCCGAAATCTTTCGATACCGGAATGTAATAATTTTATAACTGCAGAAATATAAAACCCGAAACTGACAAGTTCGGGTTCTTATTATTGATCCGAAATTTTAATATGAGTACGGGCAGTTACCGGTAGGACAGCC
>CAZYKS010000126.1:0-3488 GCA_964648375.1 uncultured Gammaproteobacteria bacterium
AGTTCGGGGATGGCGCCTCAAGCTCCCTGGCCTGCGCCGAACATACCTATTTCCGATCCGGCACATACTCGGTTAAATTGGCCGTTAGCGATGGCCGGAAAAAAACGTCCAAAGAAAATATCATAACCGTTGCCGCTACGGAAGACACGGATCCGGCGATTGCCGCTGCCGCTAATAATGACAACTCCGGGAATGATGGCCTCATTATAAACGAATTTCTCCCCAATCCGGCCGGATCCGATACTGAAAACGAATTCATCGAACTGAAAAATATTTCCGACCAGGAAATTAACCTGGCCGGCTGGCAGGTTGACGATAGCGAGGGCGGCAGCCGCCCCTATGTTTTTAAAAACGATCTTTGGATCGAAGCCGGGGAATATTATGTCCTTATACGGGATGCCAGCGGGCTGGCGCTGAATAATTCTTCCGACCAGGTACGGCTATTTAACCCTATTCAAGCGTTAATCGATTCGGTCGCTTATGAAAAACCAGGGGAAGGACTGGCGTATGCCCGCGCCGATGACGGCCAGTGGCGCTGGACCGATGCCGTTACCCCGGGAGCGGCTAATGTCATCACGGAAACGGCACCAGGCCCTTCCCCGAAAACCGACACTTCGGCATCCGGCGATAAGCGGATAACCGGAGAAACCTCGATCCCGGTTAGCCTGGCTGCGATCCGCGACTGCGACCTGGGTGACCGGATAGCGGCAACCGGGACGGTAGCGGTCCTGCCCGGAGTCCTGGGAACGCAATCTTTCTATATTGTCGGTAATGGTGGAATCCAGGTGTACAGTTATAAAAAAGACTTCCCCGCCCTGGCGGTCGGGGATATAATCGCGGTCACTGGGGAAATCAGCGAAACCGGAGGCGAGCGCCGGATTAAGACCGCCACCTCCGGGGACATTGCGGTCCTGTCCCATGGCGATGCTCCGATCCCGCTTTCGCTGACAAGCGACCGGCTAACGGATGGTTTTCTCGGCCAGCTGATTTCGTTAAATGGCGAAATCGTGGATCGCAAAGGCGCGAACCTGTACCTTGACGATGGTACCGGTGAAGCGCTGGTTTACTTGAAAAGCACGACCGGCATCACTGCCGCCGATTATTCCGAAGGGGAAACGGCCGCCATATCCGGAATTCTAAGCCGGACTGCTGGCGGCCTCCGCCTCCTGCCCCGCGTCCGCGACGATATCGTCATCAAAGACGCGGAAAGCGATGGCGCTGCGGCCGCGCCCCAGGTATTGGGCGCGTTCGAAGATAACGACGTCTGGAGCATCCCCGCCTACGACCCTAAACTGAAAATTTTCCAGTATCTTCTGGTAATGGCCGCGGTGGCGGTAGCGGTCCTGTCAGGACTGCTCTATAAAGTCAGCCGGCAATAATAATTAAGCCGTAATCTTCTCTTATTGAACGACCGGAGAGAATCTAGACTGTTCTTAAATGTATAAATTTATGCTTCCTTAAATTTATCTAACCTTAACTTAATTTTAATTTAAAAATTAGATAATAGTATTATTAACTACTGCCATATATACATTGGACTGCAAAAGAATCCGTGTTTATCTGTTCCTAATCCGTGAAAACCCCGTTGAAAGACTTTTTCTTTACGGGGAAAATCCGTGTTAAAGGCATATTTAAGCGAATTCGAACCCGATTATTCATACCTTTCTTTGTTAAATCAATTATTCTGCACTCTCATGCTTATGAAAGAAAACAACGGCTTAACCACGGCGCCGATCCCGGGGCTGGTGCGGATGATCGCGATTCCCGCCAGCATCGGCTTTTTTTTCAACACCATGTATAACGTGGTCGATACTTTTTACGCCGGCCTGGTTTCGACTACGGCGATTGCCGCTCTGGCCCTGTCTTTTCCGGTATTTTTCGTGATTATTGCCATGGGCTCCGGGATCTCGACCGGGGCGTCGGCCCTGATCGCGACCGAACTGGGGGCCGGCCGTGAAGACCAGGCTAAGCGCTACGTCTCGCAAGCGCTCGGTTTTACCGTCCTGGTCTCGATTGTCCTGTCGCTAATCGGAATAGCGGTTGCCCCGGCCCTGTTCCGCCTGCTCGGCGCCACCGGCGCCTATCTCGATCTGGCATTAGCGTATATGGATATTATCTTCTCCGGCGCCGTATTTTTCCTCCTCACCTTCGTTTTGAACTCGACCCTGACCGCGCAGGGCGACACTAAAACCTTCCGCAACGTATTAATCGCCGGTTTTTTCCTGAACCTGCTCCTCGACCCCTGGTTCATTTACGGGGGCCTGGGTCTGCCCGCTCTCGGGCTCGCCGGCGTCGCCTGGGCGACCGTCTTGATCCAGCTTTTAAGCACGCTCTATATCGGCTACCGCGCGGTCAAAAGCGGCCTTCTCTGCGGCCGCTGCTTTAACTGGATCGTGCCGGAAAGAAAATATTACGCCGAAATCTCCCGGCAGGGCTTTCCGGCCAGCCTCAATATGATGACGGTCGCTATCGGCATCTTCGTGATCACCTGGTTCGTTTCGAGGTACGGGCAGGCGGCCGTCGCCGCTTACGGCATTACCGCCCGCGTGGACCAGCTGGCGCTCCTCCCTAATATCGGGCTTAATATCGCCGCCCTTACCCTGGTAGGGCAGAACCGCGGCGCCGGTAAATTTTCCCGTATCAGCGAAACCCTGGCTGTCTCCCTGCGCTACGGAATTTATGTGGCCACGGTCGGTGCCGTCCTGACCTTCGTCCTGGCGCGTCCGCTGATGGGAGTTTTTACCCGGAATCCGGACGTAATCGCGATCGGCGTCGCTTATCTGCATATCTCGGTGCTGGTTTATTGGGCCTACATGATCCTTTATATTACGGTCTCGGCTTTGCAGGGACTGAAAAAACCGCTGTTCGCGGTCTGGATCGGATTTTATCGGCAGCTGGCCGCCCCGGTGTTGATCTTCTATCTCCTGGCGGTCGCGGCCGGCTGGGGCCTGGTCGGAATCTGGTGGGGAATCTTCCTGATTAACTGGAGCGCGGTCGCGATTACCTATATCTATGCCCGGCCGGTAATGAAAGCGGTTACGGCTGGCCGGCTGGAACCGAGCGGAGAATAAAGCAAGCGGCCGATTAAATTTTAATAATCGGCCGTTTTTTGTATGGCCAAGCCATAAATATTTATTTGAAAAGCAGGGGGCAGTCTATTTCTGTCAATAAAACCTCTATTTCCTTATTATCACCGGCAGGACTGCAAAATATCCTGAATCCCCAGCCTTCCTCACTAATGCTTTTAATGATAATACTGCTCCCCTTTACGAGTTCCCGGTTTTTGGGCGCGGGTTCGGCCGTGTAGACTCCGCCGACAATTATTTTCCTCAAATAAGTCGGGCTTACGGCCTGCAAGTCGGTCATGGTGATAATTTTTCCGGCTGGGTTTAACTCTATAAAGGTTAGATCATACTTATTTTTTTTAATGAACTTACCGTTTTTTACCGATTTTTCTCCCCGGGAAGTAATTGATGTTTCGGCCATAT
>CAZYKS010000127.1:0-3486 GCA_964648375.1 uncultured Gammaproteobacteria bacterium
ATCAGGCCGACGAACTGGCGGGCGTAGGCCGAAAGCGACTCGACATAGCGCCTTTGCCCTTCGGCGTAGATAGTATCGAAGGCGAGCGAAGACTTTCCCGAACCCGACAGGCCGGTGATAACGACGAATTTATCGCGCGGAATCTCGACATCGATATTCTTGAGGTTGTTGACCCGCGCCCCTTTGATTTTAATGGAATTTTGCATATTAAAACACGAAAGTAACGAATAATTACACGAAAATAACGAAAATTAGATTTCGTTATTTCGAAAGTCCTTTCGTTTATTTAGTCTGTAAACACGGAATTAATTATACATCGGATTTTCAATTCTGGCAAGGCTTGCACCTTCGCCTTAATATTGTTACACTAAATATATTAAAATTCGGTTATAAGCAAGGTGAATTTTGTTTATAATTGGTAAAATTATTTATAATGCGAATCCACGAATTATATGCGGATATAGCGGATTAATACGAATCGAATATTCGCATTTTCAATATTCGCAGTATTCGTGTTCTAATTCGCAGTATTCGCATTATACGACATATGCTCAACCAACTAACTATAATTTTACTCGGTTTTCTTCTCTTCGGAATTATCGCGGTAATTATATTATTAGTCAGGAAAAAAGAAGGCGACCCGGAAAAAATGGCGGCGATGATGGAGCGGCTGCAGCATTTGGCCGAGAACAATAAGGAACTGCACCAGCTGGTCGACAAGAAGCTGGCCGAAGCCCATCAGGCCACGCAGGAGCAATACCGCGCTACCCAGGAGCAGATCGGCCAGAGCATGAAGATGGTGAACGGCGTAGCCGGCCAGTCCCAGAAGATTATCTCCGAAGTAACGGAGAAACTGACTAAGCTGGATGAAACCAACAAGCAAGTGGTAAATTTTTCCAGCCAGCTGCAGAACCTGCAGGATATCCTGAAAAATCCGAAACAGCGGGGCGTCCTGGGCGAGTACTATCTCGAAGAAACCCTGAAAAATGTCCTGCCTCCGAACTCCTACCAGATGCAGTACGGTTTCAAGGATGGCAGTATCGTGGACGCGGTCGTATTCGTAAAAGATAAGCTGATTCCGGTCGACTCGAAATTTTCCCTCGAAACCTATGAGCAGATTCTGAACACGACCGATCCGGAAGTCCGGGAACGGCTCGAAAAAAAATTCAAGGCCGACCTGAAGCTGCGGATCGATGAGACGTCCAAATACGTGAAACCATCCGAAAATACGATGGATTTCGCTTTTATGTTCATCCCTTCAGAAGCGATTTATTACGATTTACTCGTGAATAAAGTCGGAGCGGTCCAGGTTTCGACCCGGGACCTGATCGAATACGCCTTCCGCGACCGCAAGGTGATAATCGTTTCGCCGACTTCGTTTCTGGCTTATCTGCAGACGGTCCTGCAGGGACTCAGAGCATTGCAGATCGAAGAGAGCACGAAAGCGATCCGGGCTAATGTCGAGAAGCTGAGCCGTCATATCCTAAGTTACGAAGATTTTATGAAAAAGATCGGCATGAGCCTCTCGACCACGGTTAACCATTACAACAGCGCTTATAAGGAATTCAAGAAGATCGACAAGGACGTGATGCGCATCACCGACGGCCAATCGGAAATGGAACCGATGGTGCTCGATAAACCGAAACTGGAAGAATAAATAATTACCCACGAATTTACAAATTTTTATACAAATTTACAAATATACAAATAAATTTTTTTGAAATTTGTAAATTCGTAAATTTGTAACTTGATTTGTATATTCGTGGGTAATTTATTAATTATAAATCTATAATATGGATGATAACCCCGATGAAAAATTCTTTGAAACAATCATAAATACCCTGGCTTTTTTTGACCTCTTCGACTACCCTCTGACTTTAACCGAGCTCTGGCAGTGGGGGTTATGGCCGGAACCGATAGCGGTCGGGCAGGTAGCTGAACTGCTCGACTATCCGGATATACGGAACCGGATAGGGAATAAGCTCGGTTTTTACTTTTTGGGCGGAAGGGAAGAAACCGTCATTACCCGCCTGATGCGCTATAATTACGCTAATCGTAAATACAAACGGTTATTGCGGGTGGTAAAGTTATTTAAGATTATTCCCTGGATCGAGCTGGCCGCCCTCGGGAATCTCATCGGCGCCCATAACCTGCGTGACGGGAGCGATATCGATGTCTTTATCGTAGCGAAGAAAAAACGGGTATGGCTGACGCGGCTCTGTGCCGCCGGCCTGATGGCGGCGCTTAATCTCAGGCCGAAACCGGGAAAAGAAAAAGACAAAATTTGTTTAAATTTTTATGTTTCGGAAGAATCACTGGATTTGCGCAATCTAATGTTTAATAGCCAGGCCATCAGCCAAGGCATGACATTCGACATTCGACATTCGACATTCGACATTTACTTCCTCTACTGGCTGGCCTGTCTGCTGCCGGTTTATGACCGCAACCATACTTATGATAAGCTGATCGCCGCCAATCCCTGGCTGAAAGAGGCATTGCCGAACTGGCAGCCGATCGACGCGGCACATCGGATAACGGTAAATGCGTTCCGCCCGTGGCTGTATGACGAGGTGGTCGATCTTTTTTGCGGCGGCCTGGAACCGCTGGCACGGAAATTCCAGTTCAGGCGGCTGCCGGAAAAAATAAAAAAGATTCTGAATAAGGATACTCGCGTAACCGCGGATGATAATACAATCAAGCTCCATACCAAGGACCGGCGCCGGGAATATTCTGAAAAATGGCGGGAAAAGATTAAGGGGACGAACGGTACGGAATTAAAATCTGAAAACGAACATATCCTGGAACTGGCATCGGTGCTGTAAAAATGCTCCCCACCCCCAACCCCCTCCCCTAATTAGGGGTGGGGAGGTGAGCGCAAGCGAGCGGGGAGGGGTACAAATGATTATGCTTCATTATCTTAAAAAAACGATTCGCTACGGACTCTATCTCCTGGTATTTTTATTACCGCTCCAGACCCGCTGGATCATCAAACCGGGAATACTTAACGGCGGGTATTGGGAATATGGAACCTACAGCCTGTATTTGACGGACGTATTGTTGATAACGCTTTTATTGGCGTTTTTGTTTTATTGTTTTAAAACGAAGAAATTTGTAATTAGTAATTGGAAATTTGGAAATGGAAATGAAACAACACAAATTACAAATTACAAATTACAAATTACACACCTTTGGTATCTGATCGCCGGGCTGGATTTATTCGTATTCATATCGATTTGGTTCGCGCCTGACAAGGGTCTGGCCTGGTACGGATACGCGAGGTTTCTCTTGGGAGTGGGATTATTCTGGTTGGTAACGAGTGCGCCTTATGACCGTTTGAAACTGATTTATAGTTTTATTGCCGGAGCCTGCCTGTCCGCCGGTCTGGGTATTTGGCAGTTTCTGGCGCAATCATCTTTTGCGAACAAGTGGTTGGGCCTGGCTTCTCATAACCCGGCCGATCTCGGCACCTCGGTAGTGGAAACCTTA
>CAZYKS010000128.1:0-3463 GCA_964648375.1 uncultured Gammaproteobacteria bacterium
TAAATAATATATTTTATATTCTAATAAAATTATATTAATAAGGCCGGGCTTCGTTATTTGTAGTCTGTCGTTTGCATACTGTTTATTGTTGTCTGACTTTTGTTGTAAAATTTGTTAAGTTTAATTTAATATAAAAGGTCTTATTTTGACGTATAAATTATTTTCTTTATGTATAAATTGATAAAATACCTGGTTATTATACTGGTCGTTATCGGTGCTATCGTGGCGGTTAATTATTATGGCAGCATTAATTCCAGCGGTCCGGCGGTGGGAGAGGTTAACGTGACTATTAATGAAGGGGAGAGCGTCCAGAAAATCGGGGAGGATTTATTAAAGCTCGGTTTGATCAAATCCAAATTTTTCTTCGCGTCCTATATCAAACAGATCGGGGCGCAAGCGAAGCTGCAGGCCGGCGAGTATTCGTTCCAGCCCGGGTTAACCATGAAAGAAATCGTGTCGGAATTGGCGGCCGGCGATACGGTCAGCCGGGAACGCGCGATTACGATAATCGAAGGCTGGGATATCGACCAGATCGACGGGTATTTGGCACAAAATAATATTATCAGCGCCGGCGGGTTTTCCCGGCAGGCTAAAGGCGGAATCGGAGACTGGGGCTATCCGTTCGCTAAACCCGAATTTTTACAGGCTGCCCCGGCCGAGGCTACGCTCGAAGGCTACCTGTTTCCCGATACTTACCGGGTATTTAACGATGCCAGCGCGGACACTATCGTCGAGAAGATGCTTAATAATTTTCAGGATAAGGTCAGCGATGATATGCTCGCTAAAATCCAGGAGCGCGGCCTGGATTTGCACGAGATCATTATAATGGCTTCGATCATAGAAAAGGAAGTGAAGACACCTGAAGATATGGCGATTGTTTCCGGCATATTCTGGAGGCGCATCGCCAACGGGCAGCCCCTGCAATCGGACGCCACTTTAGCCTATTACACCGGGGAAAAGAAAGCGCAGCTGACGCTGCCGGATACCAAAATCGATACCCGTTACAATACTTACCTTTACCCCGGACTGCCGCCGGGGCCGATCTGCTCCCCGGGGTTGAACGCGATTCGCGCCGCCGTTTATCCGCAGGCGAGCGATTATAATTATTTCCTCAGCCGCCAGGATACCGGCGAAACCATCTTTTCCCGGACATATGAGGAGCATATCGATAATAAGAATAAATATTTAAAATAATTCCTATGGCTGACCAAAATTTATTGAATAATCCCAAACCGGAAGACAAGCGGAATAGCTATATGCCGTACAAGGCCAAGACGCCTTTTTTCAATTTCTGGACTCTTTCTTTAATGTTTTTGCTGTTAGCCGCTATATTGGCATTCGGATATTTCATAATTTTACCCGGAATTACGGCAAATAAAGCGGGAAAAAACGATAACGCGGCGGTTGATAATGCCAGCAGTACCGATAAGCTGGCCGCCTTGCCGGACATTCCCGAGAACGGCGATTCGTTAAACGACATCGAACAAGGGCTCCGGGACGGCAGTATCAAGGCGGAGCAATTGAGCTTCGGCGATTTTTACAGTCCGCCGGAAACTCAGGCCGGCCTGTCGCCGGCACCGGTCGACCTGCCGCTGAACGTAAAAACCGATGTCGCCAATTATTACGAGTTTACCCGCAAACTTTATCTCGATGATTATATCGATACTCTTAATAATAACGGTTTCGCCGTAGTCAGCAATCCCTTTCCTGATGCCCAGGATTTTTTTACCGCTTACAACCGTTTAATCGATAAAGAAGTGCCGATATTGATAACCGACGATTTTCTTACCTATTACACGCAGAATACCTTTAAACAGACTTTTAAGGATATCGAGGGGAATGTTTTTTATAACGAAGTATGGGATATCAGTAAAAAGATGTATACAATTGCCGATACACGTTATCGCCAGCGCCTGCAGGAGATCGGCACGAATAATGACATCATCCTGGAGGGGGAAAGGCTCGAAGCCGCGTATTTTTCCATGATTTTGGAAATATTAAAGCCAAAAGCAGACCAGATAAACAGGGACAAACAGAATAATGACTCTAGGTTTTACCAGACCGAGGTGGATGCATATAATTTTCAGCTGCCTTATTATCTCGAAGACGATGTTGTGCTTGAGCTGAAAAACATTTACGCCGCTGCAGCCTTAAAAAAATCACCGGTATTCCTTTATGACCGGGACTACAGAGAATTCAGGGTACCGGAAGAGTATGGTGCCGATGCGAAATTATATAATTTCTATCAGGCCACCAGATGGCTGAACTCGCTCTTTCCCCTATATTCGGTTAACGCCGATTGCGAAGATTGCCTTCTGGACAGGGATGATTGGTTCGTTAATTTTATCGCGGCCAGCTATATCGCTAAAGATTTCAGCGATAACCAGGACCTAAAGAACCAATGGGCCCGTATCTATAAGGTGATATCTTATTTTTCCGGCCTGCGGAGCGAGTTTACTTATTTGCATTATGCCGACGCTTACGCGAAATTATTCGGAGATAACTATGACCTGGCGGAGATATTCTCGCAATCCGACAGCAAAAGGGATGCGGACCTGGATGCGATCGTAAGTGAAATCGAGCAGAATAAATATCTCGATATCGAAGGTTATTATGACCGCAATGACCCGAATAATCGAAAGAGAATCGGCATGAGGATCCTCCAGGACCCCTATTGGCCGGATACCTATATTTTTAACCAGCTGGTTATCCCGAAAGTGGCTGATTATACCCGGCCTATTGAACAATACGATAAATCCCTGAATATAACCGGATGCAGGCAAAAGTCGAATAGATCCGATTTAGAACGCTGTAATATTACCGGTTTGGATTTAATTAACCTTATCCATCCGCTCGATAACACCAGTTATTTTTTCCAGGAAAATTCGAGTTACCGGAATTATTCCGAGCAAGCGCAATTTCTAAGGTCGCAATTCGATAATTTTAACGTCTATACCTGGCACAATAATATCTATTGGACCACTATTGACATTGACCGCAAGCTCTTTGGACAAGGCGATACATCCGAATTCAGCTATAAACTTAGCCCTGGCTGGGAAACGAGGGAAACGGATTTAGCATTAGGGGCATGGGTAAATTCTCAGCTGCCGTTAGATACTTTATCGAATTATTGGCAGAGCACCGGCGGCCTGAGCAGCATAAACGTGAGCGAATATAACTATGTCGAACCGGACTTGAGCACAATTTCCGAGTTGATAGCGGACACCGACATGTTGGCGGATACATTGGCGACTTTAAAAGTAATAGCCGATACCGGCTCCACTTATAAAAACCTGGTTAAATTAAGCTCCGAACTGACCGGCATTAGGGCAATCATGGAAAAAGAATATCGAAACCAGCCATTAACTGATGACGATATGAAAACAATAAATGGATTAGCCAGCCAGTATCACCTGGACAAAAGCGGCAGTAAGGATTTTATTCTGAAAACTGCCGGCGGAGA
>CAZYKS010000129.1:0-3450 GCA_964648375.1 uncultured Gammaproteobacteria bacterium
AAACTTGATTAAATCTTTATATTTTAAAAATTTTGAATTTATAAATTTTGTCATTTGAGCTTGCTGAGATTTAAAATTTAGGAAATATTGTTATGCTTAGTATTCGCACAACTAGCTTCATTAAAAAATCGTTTTGTATATTTCCAATGTCTTTTCTGCACATTCCTTCCAGCCGTATTTCCCGGCTTGCTTCTGTCCCCGGCTTACCAGATTTTCCCTTAAATTCCCGTCGGTTATGATGCGGATGATCTTGCCGCGCATATCATCTTCATTCTCCGGGTCGAAATATAAGGCCGCTTGCCCAAGCACTTCCGGTAAACAGGTTTTATCGGAACTGGCAACCGGACAATCGGCGGCCATCGCTTCGAGCGGAGGCAACCCGAAACCCTCATAACAGGATGGAAAAATATAGGCTAAGGCGCATTTATATAAAACCTCCAATTCGGAATCAGGGACATACCCGGAAAAAATTACCGGATTTTCTGTTCGGCTGTTTTCGATTAAGGACAATTTTTTAGCATAATGGCTGACACGCGAATAAAAATAGTCGTCCTTGCCGACCAAAACCAGCTGTAAATCCCTGATTTCCGGCTGATTTTCGTCGATGATTCGCTTAAATACCCTTAATAACCCTTCCAGGTTCTTATGCGGGTAGGCATTGCCGACATATAAGAGGAAAGGTTTATCTATATTATACTTGAAAAGCGTTTTTTTGTCATCCTGGATGCCGTCCCCGGGGTTATCGGTATTTGGCGACAATCGGGCCACTCCTTCATAAGTAACGACGATCTTATTCGGCGTGATCCTGAAAGTTTTAGCGATATCATTTTTGGTAAATTCCGATACGGCGATCACTTTTTGGGCGCGCCCGAGTGCGTTTAAAATCACGGCCCGATATCCCCAGTTTTTTATTTTATAAATGACCGGCCCCAGGGTAGTGGCGCGGGCGGTCGGGTACTTGATCAGGATCAGGTCATGGATTGTGACGATAAATTTCCGCGGACACAGAAGCGGTACGTTGAAATGGGGGAAATGCATGAAATCGACACGCGCGCGCCAGATATAGAAAGGCATAAGCAGCTGTTCCGCTAAAGTATACCACCTGATATCGGCCAGGACTTTTTTTACTTTGGGGTTGTCGGTTCTCAATTCGTGATAATTCTCTTTGCGCAAAAATATCACATACTCGTTCTCCCGGTCGATGGCAATGATATTATCGACGATTTCCTGGGTGTAGCGCCCCAGGCCTTTGCCTACGGGACCGTAAAGGCGGGCATCAATACCGATGCGCCTCACTTTTTTATTGTTGTTATCCATACTGGAATTATAGCATAAAAAATTAATTTTTGTTTCGTACCCAGAATAAAATATTATTAAAAAAACTAAAAGAGGTTACTAGAGGTTATAAGACGTTAAAATAAGTTGTTTACTAAAATATTTTGCACAACTCGATTAAAATCTTATAACCTTTTGCAACCTCTTCGAACCTATTATAACTTCTTGAAACTATTAAACCAGATACGGATTATTTAGTATTATTGGTTAAATATAATTTATATAAACTGAAATCCCCTGCCACCTCCGCCACCGGTTCGATCCCGAGCCCGGCTTCCCCGAGGCGGCGCGTATTCAAATATTCGAGGTCGGCCGGCGGCAGGGTGAAATTATAATAATAGACCGGCAGCAGCCCGGCAAGGATCCGGTAATCGTTTACCAGATTGCTGTCGTTGAATAATCCGTAAATCACCTTGCGCTCCGGAAAAAACAGCTTGTCGTGGTATTCGGTAATGATAGTCGCGTTGCGTTCGGTTAATGCCAATACAGTATCCAGTTCGCCCTTGCTAGCCAGCTGCCTTTGCGCCGATGCGACCAGGCCCTCCTCCGAACCGTACAGGATGAAGCTCACGGATACGGCCGCCATGGCCGCGACCGCTATCACCCGCGCGCTTTTTATCAAAACGTTCCTGATCCTTCTCCTGCCGGAAAATAATCTTTTCGGAAACAGGCTGCGGGTAACGAGCATGATGAAATAACTCGCGAACGGGATGGCCCCGATATAAATAGGCAGCCAGTAGCGGGTATAGGAGTTGCCGATGGTAAAACTGCCCGGATCGGGATTGTCGTGGAATTGCCAGCTGCCGTAATAAAAAACGAGGATTGCGCCCGCGGCCAGGTAGGCTAATAAATATGCGACGTATTTCTTTTTCAGCTTTTTCACCCGAATGAAAAACAAGGCCGCTCCGGCGACCGCGAAAGCGAATAAAAGCGGAAACATCCGGACGAAATAGGCGTAAAACATCTTCAGGCTTTCTCTCGGCTGGAACCCGAAAAAGAAAATGAAATCGACCAAACGGCTGAAGAGATTCTTCGAAGCCGTGATATCGCCGATAGCGGTCGCCTTCAGGATTTCGGCTCCGGTCGCGGTAATGCCGGACAAGGAGGAATTCATCTCCGGATAACCGCCGAAATAAGGAAAACCGTATAGTACCTGGTTCCAGTAAAATACCGGCAGCATGGCGATATAAATAAATGAGATGAAAACGATCAGCTTGGTAAAGCCGATCCGCCGGACATTAAACAGCCAAAGTATGATCAGCAAAGGCGCGACCCAAAGCAATTCGGAGCTGCGCACGGCGATCGCGAGTCCGATAAATCCCCCGCCGAGCGCCGCAAACACTATCCCGATCCAATCCGCCTGTTTCGCCTGTGCCAGCAAACTCGCGGCTATTTGTTTCCGTTTCGTGGCCGTTCGGGTCTTATCTGCGGCTATTCGCGCTTTAACCTTAACCATCCTCACGGCAAAATATAAACCGATTATCAATAGCACCACGAATAACACGTTATGGAACATGCTGCGGGCGCTGTAATACAGGTAAGGCGGCAGAGTCCCGAACAGAAACGCGGAGATAAAAGCGTTACGCTTGCCGAATAGATTTTTTACGAGCAGATAGAAAAAAATAATCCCGACCGCCCCGAAAAATGGCGTCAGGTAAGGCAGGACCCGGTAGCCGGCGTACTTAACGAACTGGCCGTAAATAAGAAGCATCCCCAGAAAACTCATCGGCTTAAGCTCGCCGTTATCGCTCTTGAAGCTGCGGGGGTGGATAATATCATCCACGTACAAATTATATTTTTCGAAAATCCGCAAATCCCCAACTTGTCCGTAGTACTTCGCGAAGGTATAGTTGGCGGTCTCGTCCGGCGACAGCCATTTGATGAAATCATCCTTCTGGGTCAGGTAGTTGAAACTACTGGTAGCGATAAAAAACGCGGCCGCTAAAAATATGAGCGCGAACCAGTGCCAGTTTTTCTTGAACCACGATTTTATTTTATATTTAAACATGGATATAACTTAGCAAATATATTGATTTTTAGCAATGAAAAAGACGGGAGTTTATAGCTCCCGCCTTGGAAATATTTTACTTTTTTGATTTTTTAGGTGGATATAAT
>CAZYKS010000130.1:0-3389 GCA_964648375.1 uncultured Gammaproteobacteria bacterium
CGGTGCAGGTCTTTCAGCCGTTCGTTCAGGTTAAAGCCGTAAATATGCGATTCGATCGTTTTTACCAATTCATCCGTACCCCCGGCGGCCGCCAGTATTTCCGGCATCTGATTGCCGTGTTCGGCCGGATTATCCTTGGTCAGGTCCCAGTCGATATCATGAAGCAAGCCGATAATCCCCCACGCGTCCGCGTTCTCGCCGAGCTTCGCTGCCAGCGCGCGCATAATCGCCTCCGACTCGAGGAGATGCAGCCGGGTAATATCGTCCGTAATATATTTTTCCACCAGCAAATTCGCCTGGTCGTATGTTATGCCTAAATTCATATGTTTGTTTGTCATGATTAATTTTAAGATCGCAAATAAAGCAAAAATCTGTTTAATCTGTGGTGATATTTATGTTTAAATATATTCGTAAATTCGTATTAAAATTCGTAGATTCGTAGGTCTAAAACGTTAATCAATGCTCTTTACGCCTCAGTAAGGGAAATATCTGGCATTCCCTGACCGTCTTATTCGCCAGAAACGCGAATACCCGTTCGCTCATGCCGAAGCCGCAGCAGGGCGGCATGCCGTATTCGAGGGCATCCACGAATTCGTTATCGTACATCTGCGCTTCTTCATCGCCGGCCTCGCGCAGGGCCTGCTGGTCGCGGAAACGGCCGGCCTGGTCCAGGGGGTCGTTAAGCTCCGAATAACCCTTGCCCAGCTCCGAGCCGGCGATCATTACCTGGAAACGTTCTACCGTCCCGGGTTCGTTTTCGCTGCGCTTCGCCAGTGGCTCCATACTCACCGGAACGTTAACCAGAAACCCCGGTCCGGCGATATCCTTGCGGCAGTATTTCCATAAATTATCGATCGCCCGGGTGAGGTTAAAGCCGCGGCGCTCATAATCTATCTTAAGTTCTTTCAGTTTATTTTCGATTGCTGCCGCATCCGTATCCAGGACATTGATGCCGGTCTTGTCCTTTATCAGCGAGACATAATCGTATTTTTCCCAGGGACGCGACAGATCGATATCGAAATCCCTGATTTTGTACTTTAAGGTACCGAAAGTTTCCTTAGCTATTGATCGGAACAGTTCTTCCACTAAAGCCATGCCTTTTTCATAATCGGCATAGGCCCAATAAAATTCCATCTGGGTATAATCCTGCATATGCTCGGCGCTCATGCCTTCATTGCGGAATTGCCGGCCGATCTCGAAAGTCTTTTCGAATCCGGCGACCATTAGCCGTTTCTGCCATAGTTCCCCCATAGAAATACGCAAATACACGTCCATATCGAGGGCGTTATGGTGGGTGGTAAAAGGGCGGGCGTCAGCGCCGCCGGCGGTATTTTCGAGTACCGGGGTTTCCACTTCAAGAAAACCCTTAGCGGCCATAAATCCGCGTACCGCGTTCCAGAAGACGCTTTTTTTCTCGATCAATTCCCTTACTTCCGGGTTAAATAGGATGTCGAGGTAGCGTTTTCTCAGCCGTTCTTCCTCATCCTTAAAACCATGCCATTTGTCCGGCAGGGGCTTTATCGCCTTAGTGAGCAGGCGAAAATTATCGGCCATAATACTGGATTCGCCGCTTTTGGTAATGAAGCATTTGCCGGTAATTTCCAAAAAATCACCGCTATCGATCAGTTTCGCGAAAATTTTATAATTATCGGCACCGACCCGGTTCTTGGAAAAGGCCGCCTGGATTTTGCCGGTTCCGTCTTCCAGATGGCAAAAACTGAGGTTGCCGTGAGCGCGCTTGGTCCTGATCCGGCCGGCAATTACCACCGTTGACTGGCTGTTATCGAGATCTGAGAAATGTTCGATAATTTCGCCGATCGTATGGGTACGGTTCACTTTTGCCGGAAATGGGTTTATCCCCTGCTGTTCGAGTTGTTTGATTTTATTTATCCTTTCGTCCCTTTCGTTGATTTTTTCTGCCATATATTTCTGGTAATAAATCGCCAATATTAAATAAGATGCTGATACAGCACCATAAAATTGATATAAGTTATTTTAATGTATTTTTACGTAAAAGTCAAAAAACCTACGAATTTACGAATCATATCGCGAATTTACGGATTTAGACAATTAACCTTATTCGTAAATTCGAAAATATAATCGTATGTCCGTAGGATTATTCAATCTTTAATATCTCGTATTCCAGCTGCCCCTTGGGGGTGTTGACAGTGACTTTATCGCCAACTTTTTTACCTAAAAACGCCTCCCCCAGAGGAGATTCGTTGGAAATTTTTCCCTGAGCGGGGTCCACTTCGTTGAAACTGACGATCATAAACCGCTTTTCATTGCCGTCAGTCCTGACCGTGATCCGCGAACCCATGCTGATTTTGCCATTGTCGGTTTTTTCTTCGACGATTTTTACGTTCTTAAGCAGATGCTTGAGCTCTACAATTCGTCCTTCATTAAAGGCCTGGGCGTCTTTGGCTTCGGTATACTCGGCATTCTCGCTCAAATCACCCATATCCTTCGCGCGCTCGATCCGCTCCGCTATTTCTTTACGTTTTACTTTAATGAGAAATTCCAGTTCCTCATTCATTTTATCATAGCCTGCCTGGGAAATGATTTGGTCCGGCATAATATAAAATTTAGTTCAAAAATGTATAATTCACAATATACACTAGTATAATATATTACGCAAGTGTGTATAAATATCAGCAGTTAATTAGCGAGTAGTTAATTGGTGATTAGGGCGGAACTTATATACAATTCCATATCGAATTTAAGTTTAGCCTAGCAGTCAATTAAACCTGTTTAACTAAGTAACTAATTAGCCGTATATCTGTTTACCGTGATCCAAAACAGCGGCAACCGCTATGATATAGCCGATTCCCAGAGGATGATTCAGGTAGGGAGTAAAAAAATTAACCGCCGCCAGAATACCGATGCCAACGATTATGCCATAATATACCGGGCTATGCGGCATTAAACTGAAGCCGTCCTTAATCAGTTTTGAGAGCAGGATCAGATAAGCGAATACGCCTAAAATCCCTAATTTAAGCCAAATATCGAGCCAGCCCCATTCGAATGCATAGGTGGTATAGAGGCCATAGGGGTTCGACTCCAAAACGCGCGGATCGCTCGAGCGGTAAGTTACGGTCGTGCCGAAGCCTTTTCCCACTATCCAATCTTCTTTTATTTCCTGCCATAATACCGGAATGAGCGACCAGCGCGAAGACACGGCCGCTTCCCCCGAGATCGATCCCGCTCTTTCCGATAAAAGCGAAGCGGTATTGAAGCCGCCGACCGGATTCGGATACGGGAATTTAACGACCGCGATAACAACCAGTATAGCACCGATAACAACAGCTCCAAAAATCAAATTATTCGCGAAAAAACTTTTTAAGCCGGTTTGGAGAAAATCCAATTCGAATATCCAGTAAAATAAGATA
>CAZYKS010000131.1:0-3377 GCA_964648375.1 uncultured Gammaproteobacteria bacterium
CGAATAGACAAGATGTTAACGAAAAAGACTTTTTTAGATTAGCACGGATCGGGTTCAGTTCGCGGCGGAAAATGCTTAAAAATAACCTGGCCGGAGGCTATCGGATCAGCCAGGAAGAAGCCGGAAATAGGATAAAAAAAGCCGGATTTAGCGAAAAAATCCGGGCGCAGGAATTATCTGTCAGTGATTGGGTAAAATTATTTGAAAATTTTAAATAATTATGGCCTAGTTTATTTGGAAGTAAAGATGTTACAATTGCAGCAATTAGGGTTACCTTTTGGATTTCGTTCTCGCGTGGTATGGTGGGAAGATTATTTAAACAATAACTTCCATCAATATGCCAAGAAGAAATACCCAGGAAACACTAATTGCTATGAAAAAACAAGTATTAGATTCCTGTATAGGCAGGAGAATGAAGTGCCTGGAAGGCGCTAAATTATTAAAAATGCACCCCAAGTCATTTTCCCGTCTAAAAAAGAATTATATTGAAAATGGTGATAGTGCTCTAAGTCCCAAACCTCCTGGTCCTAAAAATGGCTTTGTCGCCGGCAACCGAACCCCTGTTCAGATAGAAAATATCGTCTGTGAGCTGGCTCGGAATCATTCCAATAAAAGCCCGATTGAATTAGCAGAAATACTAGAAACCAAACATGTCATAAAATTGGACCAATCAACTGTTTACCGGATACTCAAGCGCAGAAAAGTTCGTTACTGCCTGGAATATATCCAGGAAAAACGGCCTAAACCCCAATTATATTGCCTGGAAACGCCTGGAGAAGAGCTGCAATTGGACGCTTGTTATCCTTTTGGCCGAGGTCGGCAGATTTGTTGCTTTGACGCTATTGACGACTGTTGCCGCTTCGTAATTGCCAAAATGTATGACCGCGAAACGGCGGACAATGCTATTGATTTTATTAAATATCTGATCGAACATGCGCCATTTAAAATTAGAAGGATCAGAATCGACAACCGCAGCAAAAACAAGATTAAAGCATTTTGCGAAACAGTCGGTATTGAAGTAATAGTCAATGACGCTCATACCCCCAAGCAAAACGGCAAAATTGAACGATTTCACAAAACTATCAAACACAAATTCTTTTGGCAATATTGCAGTATTCATGATGATATTAACCTAATCAACTACAATTTACAGCTTTGGTTGGTCTATTACAATGAAAAACGGCGCCATAGCGGCTATGGAATGAACAAATTAACCCCAATTCAGAAACTTACCAGTTCTTTATTTAATTCTTTATATGTGATTCCTGTTGAAAAGGTAACCTTGACTATGCAATCGTACATAATTTGACAAAATTTAAAAAATATGTCAAACTATAATAAGTACCTTTTAACAATATTTTATAATTATAAAGGAGGCATCATGCAATGTGACGTAATCATAAGTATCGATAGACTACCGGAGGGTGTAATTCCAAGAACACAAATAATGAATCGGATCAGAGATAAAGCTGTTCAGCAAGAAAATTTATTAATCGATGTATTCGAGTTAGCGTTATCGGATTTAAATGAAACTAAACAGATATCCGACCCCGGACCAGGTAATTTCGGGAACAAATGAGCATAATGCGGAGGTTTAATTGATCATGGCGGCCATTACAGCGGATGCGGCGCCGAAATGCTACCGTGAAATTTTTAAAAATTCAAATTAAGAAAACGAGGTTCAACAGTGGAACCTCGCTTTTTTTTAATAATTACCTGTCATTCCTGGCCGCGACCAGGAATCCACGGCTGGCAGTACTTACTGCATAACCTTGAATAAATCCCGCCAGGTCGGATTAACTTTTTCAATTAATTCGATCTTCCACTCACGTTTCCATTTTTATAGCTGTTTTCCCCTTTATATTCATACCCCCTCCTTGTTGGCTTATTTGATTTGAAAATTATTGTCCCTACCGACTAGCCGTGGATCCCTGTTCGCGGCCAGGGATGACAGGGGGGGGCTAAGCGGTCTGGGATGACAGGAGGTAGATAAAGCAGCCCGGGATGACTGGTTTGAGTAGCGGCGTTCGAATATAAATTCGATTCAAACGTTACCGCACCGCCCCCGAATAAGCGATCGCCCGGATCGCGTCCCATTCGCCCGCGGTCGCCGGATTATGGCCGTAAATCGAAAAGAAAATTTTAATCGCCGCTTTTTCCGAATCTGTATTCCGGTTGGCCGGCCTAAGTCCGTAAGCGATTACGCTGACGGCGGCGTTGTCGTTCGGGTTATTCATATCCGGCTCGCGCAAATAGATCTTCTTGAATTCGGTTTGCGCGCGGTTCACGGCCGTAGTGCTCTCAACCGTTGGCCAGCGCCCGTTCGCGATCTTGATCACGTCCTGCCAGTCAGCGGCCGCAACCGGGAAATGCCCGAAAGCGCTAATGTATGAGTTCAAGGCTCCGCCCCGCTCCCCTGCTCCCAGACTCAAGGTCGTCGGCGTGCCGGTATTGATAAAATACATGGCTGCGTATTTCTCTTCGTTGGTCAGTCCCGCGATATTGGCCATGATTTTATTGAAAATCGCGAGGATCTCCGGTTTCATCGGGGTCGAGATTGTCTGGCCGGAAACCGTATCCGCTTCGCTCGCGCTGATAGCGTCGGTTAAGGCACCGGGTAAGCCGAACAGGCTTAAGTAGCCGGAATAATCCGTATGTTCGGTGCCGAGTACTTGAACTTCGTTTTCTTTCGAAGATGTGGCTGATATTTCGATAGCGGCCGTGCCGGTCTCTTGTCTTGTTGGCGCAGGCGAATAACCGCCTCCGCTTCCGGTGCTGCCTCCGCCGGTGGTACCGCCTCCGCCATTCCCGCTATCGTTTTTAGGAGGCGCAGTGGAATTATTTTCTACGAAATTAAGATTTACTTCGAATGACAAGCCTGAATAAAATTTTCCCGTATATTTAACTACATTGTCTCCGGTTAAAGTACTTCCGGCACCAGCCGGCAAATATCCGAATACCAGGTCACCGGTAAATTCTCCTACTACTAATTGGTTCTTGGTCGGGTCGTTATAGCCGTACACCCCGGCTTCCGGCATGGCCACCTGCCCGATCAATATTCCGTTATTAAAAGCCTGGATTTTAGTTCCGGCGGCTAAAGGCTGGCCGTTAACGGCGGCAGTGCCGTATAAAGACATCGGCTGAAGCGGATACGGCTTGACCGCTAAAGCGGAACCGGGTATAAATAGGCTTAACGTCAACAAGCAGTAAATTATTATCCCTCCTAACGATTTTTTGGTTTTGAATTTCATATTATTATGTTTTCTTATAAACAAAAATCCTCCCTCCCTTAAGAGATATGAGGATTTATGCAGTTATAACCTACCTCTAATTAATCACTATTTTAGCTTTAAGTCAAGGCATTTTTGGCTAAGATA
>CAZYKS010000132.1:0-3367 GCA_964648375.1 uncultured Gammaproteobacteria bacterium
TTATGTTATTATTAATTAGTCAGTTTAATTACTGACCGCCCTTAAACTAAGGGTGACGAATATTAGAAGCGTAGAGATAAAGTCGAATTTCTACTTCTAAGTATTTAAATTAATTAACTTTATCTTTACATTTCACTATGCAAGGAACCATCAAGAAACTGACCGACAAAAACTTCGGTTTCATTTCCCAGGGCGGTGATAAAGATCTGTTCTTCCACGCTAACAGCCTGGACGGAATCGATTTCACCCAGCTGCGGGAAGGCGATGAGGTAACTTTCGAGATCGAAAATACCCCCAAAGGCAACGCCGCGGTCAACGTTAAAAAAGCTTAAGACTTTTTTAGATAATAATAACCGGCCCGTAATCGGGCCGGTTTTTATTTTTTAACGTACTATTGACATTTTTATAATTATGTAGTATAAATAATATAATACTTTACTATCTTAGGATCCGCTTCTTATGACGGAGCGGATTTTAATTTTTTTCAGTACTTACGTACGAGGTAGTAATAATGAAAGTTAAAGCAATATCATCCATGAGTAATAATAAGCTCCGCTCCCTACGAATCAACGAATCTATTCACGAATATAACGAATACGTTTAATATGATTTATACAAAAATTATCGCTCAGTTTGTATAATCCGTATTCGTAAATTTGTGAGAGGATTCGTTGATTCGTAGGGATAAATACTTCTACATATAGATTATTTATTTTTTATCAGTAAATATTATATAATCACATAAGTTCTGCTATTATATGGAAATCAGGAATGTAGCCATTATTGCCCATGTCGATCACGGTAAAACCGCCCTGACCGACGCCCTGATGCGCCAGACCGGTATGGCCGAGGCCGGCGTCAGCATGGATTCGAATTTATTGGAACTGGAGCGGGGGATTACCATTTATTCCAAGAATACCTCGGTTTATTACCGGGATACCAAGATCAATATCGTGGATACGCCCGGCCATGCCGATTTCGGATCGGAAGTCGAGCGGGTGTTAAAATCGATCGATTCGGTGATTTTAGTCGTGGACGCGCAGGAAGGGCCGATGCCCCAGACCAAGTTCGTTTTGAAAAAATCACTCGAACTCGGCCTTAAACCGATCGTCGTCATCAATAAGATCGACAAGCAGGCGGCGCGCCCGAAAGAAGTGGTCGAATCGGTTTATGAACTGTTTCTTGACCTGGGGGCGAGCGACGAACAGCTCGATTTTACGGTTCTCTACTCGATTGCCCGCGAAGGGATCGCCAAGCTGCGGCTAGAGGACGAATCGCACGACCTGACTCCGCTCCTGGATACGATACTTACGGAAGTGCCGGCCGCTTCCGGAGCGGAAAAAAGCGCCCTGCCGCTAAGGGTACAGCCCTTTAACCTCGCCTATGATAATTATCTCGGGCGGATGGCGATCGGGCGCATTTATGAAGGCACGGTTAGTGACGGTTCCCGCGTCGTCGTTAAAACCGCGGCGGGGAAAACGAGAAACGGAAAAATTACGAAATTGCTTACGTTCGAGGGCCTTAACCGGAAGGAGGTTAAGGCGGCCGAATCCGGAGATATCGTCATGATCGCGGGGCTGCCTGATATCTATATCGGGGAAACGATCTGCGCCGATCCGGGACAGGAGGCATTGCCGGAGATAAAAATCGACGAACCGACAATCGCTCTCGATTTCCTGATCAATAACTCGCCTTTCGCCGGCAAGGAAGGCCGGTTCGTCACTACCCGGCAGATCCGGGAGCGGCTCGAAAAAGAGCTCGAAGTCAACGTCGGTCTGAAAATCGATTTTTCCGCGACTGACCGGTATAAGGTCAGCGGCCGGGGCGAGATGCATATCGCTATCCTCCTGGAAAACATGCGCCGGGAAGGCTACGAGCTCCAGATCTCCCAGCCTCAGGTGATCATCAAGGAAGAGGGCGGCGTTAAATACGAACCGTTCGAGGAAGTGACGATTACTATTCCGGTCGAGATGGCGGGGGTCGTGATCGAAAAACTCTCGAAACGCAAAGGCCAGCTTAAGGAGATGAAGCCGGAACACGGCCAGACCAAGCTGATATTTACGATTCCGACCCGCGCTTTACTGGGGTACCGCAACGAATTCACGATCGACACCCGCGGGGAAGGAATCCTTTATTCGCGGGTAACCGGCTTCGAGCCTTTCGCCGGCGAGATCGAGAAGCGTGAAACCGGCTCGATGGTATCGATGGCGACCGGCAAGGCTTTAGGCTTTTCCCTCTATAACCTTCAGGACCGCGGCGCCCTTTATATCGGCGCCGCCACCCCGGTTTACGAGGGGATGGTGATCGGCAACGTCGCCAAGGGCAACGATCTGGCCGTTAACCCGACTAAAGGCAAGCAATTGACGAATATGCGGGCGTCCGGCGCCGATGAGGCGATCCGCCTGTCTCCGCCGGTCGACCTTACCCTGGAGCGGGGGATGAGCGTTATGGGCGAGGACGAATACCTCGAAATCACCCCGAAGGGTATCCGCTTGCGGAAGCGGGAGCTTACGGAAACGGACAGGGTGAGGAGTATGAGGCGGAAAAACAAGAGTTAAATATATAAAACGAAATATGATATAATATTAATATAGTCTGTCTTATATTATTATCATGGAATTATGTTCAGAAAACCATCGAACGACCACAACTGGTCGCTGGACCAGAAGATCCTGTCCTACGCCGAAATCAAGGGAAACCTGGCGACCATACACAATATCAGGAATTTCAAATACGAGACCGTGGATGAATATACGTGCCAATATTATGACAAGACCTTCGATCTCGATAAGATCAAGAGTGTGGATTTTATCCAGGTGCATTACTCTAAATTCAAGGGAGCGGCCCATACTTTTTTAAGCTTCGGCTTCGAGGACGGCAGTTATCTCGCCAATTCGATCGAAATCAGAAAAAAAGTCGGTCAGAAATTTTCCAACTGGAAAGCGCTGTTCGTCCGCTATGAACTGATGTACGTGATCGCGGACGAAAATGACCTGATCAAGCTGCGCACCAATTACCGGCATGAAAAAACCTATATTTTCCCGGTTAAGGCAACGCGCGAAAAAATCCGGGCGCTGTTCGTGGATATCCTCAAGCGGGCGAACAAGCTCAAAGCCGAGCCGGAATTTTACCACGCTTTTACCAATACCTGCACGACCAATATCGTCAAGCATGTTAACGCTATCGCGCCGATAAAAATTAAGTGGAGCTACCATGTACTCCTGCCCGGTTATATCGATAAGCTGGCGTACTCGCTCGGCCTGATCGCCGGCGGCCGGCCGCTCGAAGAAGCGAAGCAGGCCAGCTTCGTCAACGGCAAGGCTAACGCCTGCGGCGAGGACGAAGATTTTTCGCGGGCGATCAGGGC
>CAZYKS010000133.1:0-3320 GCA_964648375.1 uncultured Gammaproteobacteria bacterium
GCTTGACGTCGTAGGTATCGACGATAATGTCGGCGGTAAAATCGATCGTTTCCTGGTCGGTTACGGTAATGGTAACCTCCCGGTCGATCCTCTGCTCCATCATCGCTAAAGTATTGGTGGCCGTGTTCCCGGGATTGACGGCCGCCTGCTGGACGCTGATATAACCATGGTACACGCCGTTAGCGGCGTCATCAGGCACCTTGAACCTGACGGTCAGGCTTTTGCGCTCCTTAGGCTCGATATAAACTGATGTAACGGACGTAGCCGTGTTATTGAGTTCATAAAAGCTGGCCCAGCCCGCGATATCGTCCACGCTCGCCAGTTTAGCCGTGATCGGAAAACTCTCGGTATTCAGGATGCTGATTATGTCATCGATCTCCTGGCCTCTCAGGGCATTATCGACCACGATCGGATCGGTAGTCTGCCCGATCGCCTGCACCGCGGCCGGAATTAATATGCACACGGCAAAAATTAATAATATAACTTGACTGAATCCGGTTTTTCTTGTCATAATTTTGTTTAAAAAATTTTAAGTAATAAATAATGGAATTTAACCGGTTACTTTACCAAAATAATCAGCGGCTGTCAATAGACCTTATTGTTAATACCCACGAATATACAAATTTATAACAAATTTACAAATATACAAATTCACGAATAATTTTTATATTTGTATATTTGTAAATTTGTATTCTGATTTGTATATTTGTGGGTATATTATTCGCATGTCCCCCATTCGCGGCTGGGGGGTCGCCAAAGGCGATAACGTAAAAGCGCCCCGGAACCCCAGGGCGCTTTTCTAGAATTTTTAATTCTGATTAATATTCACCGTCATCGCAAACACCGTCACAGCGGTCAAACTTTACCCGTTTGGCAAATAAGACCATGGTGCCTGATTGTTCTTCCCAGTCATACGGGATCTTCTTGATATGAATCGAGAAATCCATCTTATTCATCTGGGATAATTCCAGTGGATAATCGAGGAATACGTTATGCTCGAACGGATCATACTCGGTAGTCTGGGCGGTCGCACCGACGCGCGCGTCCCAGCTGACGTTATAAGTGGTAACGCCATTAGTGGTTTTACCGAGGCCCATATCATCCTGGAAAACACCCATCCGCAGGCGGGTATTACCTACGTTCCTGACGCTCGGAATATTGTCGCCCCAGGTCAGGTTACCGTCAACCTGCTTCGGAACATCGATTTTTACGGTGCCGTAATCGACACTGGTGAAATCGGTTTCGAAAGCGGTTAACGATTTATACCGGAAGTAATTATCCAGCGGTACGGAATTAACATCCCAATCGTCGACAGCATGAATCTGTACCCGGTAATCACCGGCCGGATCTTCCCATTTAAGCTTGGTTTCGGCGCAGTAAACGCGGGCGCTGCCTTCTTTAAGTTCGCCGTCAGGGGCGCAGATCTCGTCATAGTCATAGCCCTGGTTGAAAGTCGGCAGGTTGTAGTTATTCCGGCGGATCGCCTGACAGAACAGTTCATAACCGTCCATCACTTCGAGCTGCGAAAGATCCATCTCATAACCGTGCTGCTCGCCGCAGCCGATGTCCTGGTGCCTATTGAAGCCAGGGAAGCGCTTATCGAATTCAGGGTTATCCAGGGCGATATCTTCCGGATAGAAAACATCGGCGTATACGTGCTGGATGTCGTTGACTCCGTCAGCATCGGTCGCGATCGCGCAAACCGTAATAGTCTTATAGGTGCCCCATTCGCCGGTCGGCCAGAACTGGGCGCCATCGTAGCAGGATTCATCCGCTTTTACGGCGGTACCGCTGACATCGTCGCAGTCATCGCAGGTATCTTTCCAGTCTTCGCGCGGCAGCATTTCCCATTTCGCTTTGATAACGGGAGCGTTACCGGCGCCCTGCTGGGCGGTAAAACCGGTATCGATCGTTACCGGCTCCATCTCGGGCGGATTGTCGCACAAGCCGTCGCCGCAATGTCCCATCTGGACCTCTGTCGCTAAAACTGGCGACAAAGTGAACAGAAACATAGAGCAAATAATCGAAATATAGATTGCTTTTCTCATAATTTTTTCTTTTGTTTAAGCCGTTGGTTAAAAGCGTTACCCGGTAAAAGTCTCGACCTTTGTTTTTTATTTTTGGGGATTTATCCGGAATAAACGCATTTCGGCTGTTATGTTAATTAATTAACCGTTTTTATCTTCTTGGGATCAAGCTTGTCAGACCAAGAAGCCGCGGTTAAGATTTTAATCTCATACCTCCCTCGCCAATCCGATTGCCGGCCGGACAAGGGTTTTGGCAGTTTAAAGGATGAGACCTCCCTGTTTGTGGCAGGAGTCGACCTTTGCTTTCTTTTGTCCATCTGATTAGGGGATATTGCTTAATTATCCGTGATCAATCTGTGTTAATCTGTTAAATCTGTGGTTAAATTTTCATTAATTACCGCAGATTGAAAAAGATAGTGATTGATTTTCTCATTTCCTTCCTAATAAAATGGACCTTAAAAATAAAACGCCTCCAAATGGTATAATCCTTCCCGGGAAGAATTACAATTTCGGAGGCGTTAAAGTTCATATGCAAAAAATGCGAACGTGTATGCCTTAAAATATATTCAAATGTAAATTTGCGTTATTAATGCATGGGGTTATTTTATTTATTCTATTTAATCTATTTTATTACTGTTTACTTCTAACTTCTTATTAAAAACTCGGATACTCGAAATTCTCTTCATAATCCCGCTCATAACCGTTGGTATGGGGATCATAAGTCTTGCACTGGATGAATATTTCCTTGTTGGCGAGCGTCAGGACGTTAAGCGACTTGCATTTCGGGCATTTTTTCTCCTGCTTGAGCATGCCTTCCATCTTATGGACATTAGCCAGATGGTTCGAACATTTCGCGCATCTCCAGATATATTTAAATATACTTTCAGTCATAACCTTGATATTACTTATTTCACCCACGAATTTACGAATCAATATACGAATTTACAAATTTACCAATCCTTTTCGTATATTCTTATATTCGTATATTAATAAATTGGTATTAAGATTTGTATATTCGCGGGGAAATAAAAAACCCAAGCACCTAAAATGCTTGAGGCATACTCAATACTGACCAGCAGTAATAAGCGGGTTTCTTTAATAGAAATAAAATAAAGGAAGCTGACCGGCAGGTTGTCATAATTCCAAAATCACTTATTGAATCAATACCTCCCTGTATTGCTTCCTCCTTGACGATAAAGATATATGAAACTCTTTATAATCAAAATTGTATTTCTATTTTGTAACTTTACCAAATAAAATTTTTCCTGTCAATAATAAAATAACATAAATCTC
>CAZYKS010000134.1:0-3296 GCA_964648375.1 uncultured Gammaproteobacteria bacterium
CGGCAGGGGTTCGCGCCCGAGGTCCTGGATCAATGACCGTTGAATCTGCTGGAACTTGTTGATGGTTTCGACCATATGTACCGGGATGCGGATCGTACGCGCCTGGTCCGCCAGCGCCCGGGTAATCGCCTGTCTGATCCACCAGGTGGCGTAGGTCGAGAATTTATAGCCTTTGCGATGTTCGAATTTCTCGACCGCCCGGAACAGGCCGATATTGCCTTCCTGGATCAGGTCGAGGAGGGACAGGCCCTTGGTGCCGGTGAATTTTTTCGCGATCGATACCACCAGCCTGAGATTCGCTTCGATCAGTTTTTTCTCGGCTTCCCGGTCGCCTTTTTCCTTACGCTTAGCCAGTTCGACTTCCTCTTCCCCGGTTAAGAGCGGCACCCGCCCGATTTCCTTTAAATACATCTGGATCGAATCGGCGCTCAATTTCGATAGGTCCGACGCTTTCCCGTTGCTTAGAATCGTTTCGATCGCTTTTACGTCCCCGGTCTCGCCGGTGTCGAAATCCAATATCCGCCCGGTGTCCTCGACGATCTGGATGCCGTTTTTCTGGATATCTTCGAGAAACAGCTCATATTCGAAAATATACTCCTCGACCTGGGGGAATAAATATAACACTTCGGTTTCGGTAATAAAACCGCGCGCCCGGCCTTTCTGGATCAAATTTTTTATGATAATTTCATTCGGCTGGACTATTTCCTGCTTTTCCCGTATCGGTTTTCTCGGCTTAACCGTACTTACGGGTTTCCGGGCTGCCGGTCTTTTCGAAACCGCTTTTTTATCAACCGCTTTCTTACCCGGGGCTGGTCGAACGGGTTTTTTCGTTTTCACGGCCTTTTTAGCCGGCGCTTTCTTTTTGGCAGCCGCGGTTTTTTTTGCCAGGCCGGCCTGGGCTAGCCGAACAGGTTTTTTCGTCTTTTTAGTTGCCATGTAAGGTTTAAATTACTATTTCACTAAAGAAATACAAACAGCTCGACTGATTAATATATTCCCTTTGGTCGAGTTATTTTCGTTAAAATATTTTGAATAAATCTTAAAATTAGGTACCGACTTCGCTGAATTCTTCAGCCAAACTTCTGAACTCATTCATTAAATCTTCGGTTTTATCGGCGTTCTTTTCTTTCTCGGAATCGGCAATCAATTGCTCGATTTCCTTCATTCTTGCCAGTAAATAATGCTTCTTCAGAAATATCGATAAATTAATCAATTCGGACCGGGCCTGATCCTCCGAATACTCGTAATAATCCTTATCCCCCAGTAATACGAGCATATTTAAATACGGTAACAGGTGCTCATCCTTTTCTTCCGCACTCGCAATCCAGGAGCGGAAATCATCGAATATAAGCTTCGGGGGGTTGCCGGAGGCTCCCGCGCTTGTCCACTCCTCTAATATATAATTATAAAATAATAACAAATTTTTGTAAAGGAAGCGATTATGGCCGCCGACTACCTGGTCAGTACTGACATTATCGGACGCATATTCGATCAGGGTCGTGAATCTTAATAACATCGCCATGAACAGTTCGCTCATTTTTTCTTCCCGCGTCTGCATTCCTCCTGATGGTACCGTTTCGTCCTGGGGCGCGTTATTCTCCCGCCCGGCGGGTTTGGCGCTATTGGCGATCGTTTCCTTAAGGACATTTTCCGAAACGTTGATCGCCTGGCTTAATTCCTTGAGCCAGATATCCCGGTCGATATTATTCCCGAGTTGGTTGATGATCGGCAATAATTCGGCCGCGATCTTGCGGCGGTCATCGATTTTATTGGGATCGCGCTCGCCGATTATCTCCTTGAAAAAATACTCCATGATCGGCTCGGCATTATCATAAAGCCCCTGCCAGGCGGACGGATTCTCGCGGACAAATTCGTCCGGATCCGTGCCTTTCGGCAGCCGCAGGACTTTTACGTTCATCCCCGCCTGCAGCGCTTCATGTGCTGCCCGCCGGACCGCGTTTTTCCCGGCGGTATCGGTATCGAACGCGAAAATCAAATTATCGGTATACCGTTTTATCAGGCTGACCTGGTCATTGGTTAAGGCGGTGCCGGAGGAAGCGGCTACATTCTTGAAGCCGTTCCGGTGCGCCGTAACCGAGTCCATCTGGCCTTCTACGATTACGGCCGCATCCCGGTTTTTAATTTCCCGCTTGGCTTTATCGAGGCCGTATAGGATTTTACTTTTTTCATAAATTAGCGTTTGCGGGCTATTGATATATTTACCGAGTTTTTCCGTCGCTTCCTTTTCCGGACTGACGCGGGCGGAGAATGCGACCGTGTTGCCGTTGATATCCTCGATCGGGAACATGATCCGGCCGCGGAAGCGGTCGTAGAAACCGGCTCTTTTATCGCTCTTGACGCTCATCCCGGATAAAAAAATCTCGTTCTCGTTAAAACCGCGCTGTTTCAGGAGCTTAATTAAATTTTCCCATTCATCCAGGCTGTAGCCGATCTGCCATTCCTCGATAGTCTCGGCATCCAGGCCCCGTTTTTCGAGGTAAGCGCGGGCGTTCGCGGCCGAGGGGCTTTCCTTCAGGAGTTTATGGTAATACCGGCGGGAAAACTCGAGGATATCGAGAAGCCGGTTCCTCTGCGATGTCAGTTTCGGATCGGATTTTTTCAGGGTCACGCCCGCTTTCCGGGCCAGGAGCCTTAAAGCTTCTAAAAAATCGATCCCCTCGATTTCCTGCACGAACGTGAACATGTCCCCGCCTTTGGAGCACCCGAAACAATGCCAAATCTGTTTTTCCGGACTGACCAGAAACGACGGCGTTTTTTCCTTATGGAAGGGGCAGTTCGCCCGAAAATTAACCCCAGCCGGCTTAAGCTGGATATAATCCCGGATAACTTCGACCAGGTCGAGTTTAGATTTTATTTCATCAGAAGGCTGCATAAAATATTGTATGAAGGTTTATAACTGATAACCGATAACTCATAACTCGCGTCTATTGCTACAAGTTATGGGTTATTGGTTATGAGTTATATAGCTCTTCAGGCGTTCAATCTCTTTTTCAACGACCTCTCCTTCATATTCCCCGCTATGCGCGCTGGCGACGCCGTAGCTCGGCTGTTTCTGGTCAAGGTGTAAATTAATAATTACCTTATCCCCCTCTCTATTTATATACGCATGAAAACGGGGAAAATTGCCCCGGCCGACCCGCCTGACCATACTTTCCTGGCCGCTTCGCGCCCGCTGGTAGTTATAACCGGCGCGTTGCAAGAGCCGTTCGGGCGTTTCGTTAAATTCCTGTTCTCTAAGTATAATCTTCATTATCTATAATTATATTAATATTAAA
>CAZYKS010000135.1:0-1150 GCA_964648375.1 uncultured Gammaproteobacteria bacterium
CGTCGTTCCCATTTTCGCAGGAACGGTGCCGGAGAGTACCGCTGTTATTCCCCTTACACGAATATACCAGGAACTTTAAATCCTAAATCCTAAATCTAAAATCTAAAATCATAAATACTTCCCCTTCCCCTCATCCCTCATCTTCTTGACCAAATCGGTTATCTTCACCACTTCTTCTTTAGGGACGATCACGAGGGCGTCGTTGGTATTGACGATTACCATACCTTCGAGCCCGATCCCGGCCACAATTTTATCCTTTTCGAAATTATATAACAGGCAATCCTTGCAGTCCAGGCCGGTAACTTCTCCCTGGATCACGTTTTCGTCCAGGTTTGATGCCAGCGCTTCTTTTAAGGCGTATAAGGTGCCGGGGTCGCTCCAGCCAAGATCGGTTTTTATCACTACTGCCTGGTTTTTATCGATTCTTTCGGCAATGGCGCGGTCGAAATGGATCGCTTCCGCCTGTTCGTAATTACCGGTGGAAACCGCCTCATAAATATCCGCGGCGATCGTTTTATAGCGGTCAAGGAGAAACTCGATCGAAGTGATGAAGTAACCGGGGTTCCAATAGGCCTGGCCGGATTCGAACAGCCGTTTGCATTCGTCCGGCTCCGGTTTGTATTTCCAGCCCTTAAACTCATAATACTGGCTATCACCCGCACCCCCCAGCCGATCGCCGACCGTAATCCAGCCTAAATTGTTATTGGCGAACCGCGGCTGTTCGCCTAAAAAAATAAAGCGTTTCGGGTCGGCTTCGATTAGGGCCTCGCTCGCCTTTAACGCGGCCGTAAATGCTTCCGGCTTATCCATCAGATGGTCCGCCCATAAAAGCGCCATCGGCCCGCCTAATCCCCTTTTTTCCAATTCGACCGCGGAAAAGCAGACCGCCGGCCCCAGGTTCCGCCGGGCCGGCTCGATCAATATATTTTCTTCCGGTAACTCCGGCAGCTGGCCCATGACCGCCTGTTTATATTGCGCCACTGTCTGCACAAAAATATTGTTCACCCCAAAAGCCGGGGCGACCCGGTCAACCGCCAATTGCAAAGTGGACTTACCGTTGAAAATTTTATCGAATTGCTTGGGAGAATTCTCCCGCGACAGCGGCCACAAACGGGTGCCGATGCCGCCGGCAAAAATAATTAGCTTCATA
>CAZYKS010000135.1:1250-3288 GCA_964648375.1 uncultured Gammaproteobacteria bacterium
CGACAGCGGCCACAAACGGGTGCCGATGCCGCCGGCAAAAATAATTAGCTTCATATAGAACTATTTAAGTATAATAATTATTTTACTAAATTCCCTACCCTACGAATCAACAAATTCTCTCACGAATTTACGAATTCGATTCAGACGCATAGAATATTATTTTTATACAGGCTGAATCAGACGTATTCGTAATATTCGTGAAATGATTCGTTGATTCGTAGGTTTTTAAAAACGTTTCACGAGAGGTACGAATACGAATCCGGGAAACCGCTCTTCCTTATACTTATGTTCATCCAGCTTTTCGATGGCAACGATATCCTGGCTCGAATACCAATCGCCTACCGGCATTACCAGGCGCCCACCGGCCCTAAGTTGGTCTAAAAGCGCGGCCGGTATTTCCGGAGCGGCCGCCGATACCAGGATCGAATCGAACGGCGCCCGGGCCGGCAGGCCTTTCCATCCGTCCGCGGTAATGAATTTTACCCGTTGATAGTTTACGAAATCATATTTATCCGCATTCTTTTTCCCGAATTCCATCAGTTCCGGTATCAGTTCCAGCGCGAACACCCGGCCCTTCTCTCCCACGATCTCGGCTAACAGTGCGGTGGTCCAGCCGGAACCGCTGCCGATATCCAGCACTTTATCTCCCGGCTTAGGCTGCAATCGCTCTAGCATGAAGGCTACGGTCAACGGCTGGGAAATAGTCTGTTTATGCCCGATTTGCAGGGGAGCATCGATTTCCCCCTTGCCCCGATCCCGGGGAAGCAGGAAATCGTCCCGGTTAATGGTTTTAAACGCGCTAATGATCGCCGGGGTAATAAGGTGCCTGTCTTTGATTAGATCATCGACTAAAGCCATTGTACTTGCATTATTTCAGAATATATGATATAATATAATTATCAAAATAAAATCTAAATATTCGCCTATTAGCTTATCGAAAATAAATTGCAATTGTCAAAAATACTTTTCCACAGTCGGAACTTGCCGAAGGCAATAACAGATATTCGCATGTCCCGCATTCATTCGCATGTGCCCCATTCGTAGAGGGGCTGCCGAAGGCATAACAGCGGGTTGCCAAAGGCAATAACATAAAAACAAAAATGAAAATAAAAATCACGCTTCCACAAAATTTTTGTTATGGTTTTGCCTGTTTAAAATCCGATAAAACGGTAAAAAGGGCATTTCTGTATTATTCCCTGTCAATATTGATTCTAGGGATTTTTTTATTGCCCAATCTGACGGTTGCATCCGATATCACCCCGGAAAATATCATCGCATTAACCAATAAAGACCGTGCCGGCGCCGGGCTGGAAACGCTTACCGCGAACCAGCTCCTGGCAAAAGCCGCTTATGAAAAAGGCCGGGCGATACTCGATAGCCAGACTTTCCAGCATACGATCCAGGGCGAAAAATTTTCGGGCTGGATCCGCGATGCCGGATACTTATATTCTTATGCCGGGGAAAATCTTGCCATCAATTTCAATACGGCCGAAGGGGTCCTTAAAGCCTGGGAAAATTCTCCCAGCCATAAAAGGAATCTCGTCAATCCCTTTTTCCGGGAAATCGGCGTAGCCGTGATCGCGGGAAAATTCAACGGCAACAATACCTTAATCGTAGTTCAGGAGTTCGGCGCTCCGCCGAGCCAAACCGCTGTTTTAAGCTCAACTGCACAAAACGGAATGACCGCACCCTTTAACACGGCTATTTCCGATGCCGACACGCCTGTGAGTCTGCTGGCAGGGTCGAAATCGTTCGCCGCATTAAATTCTTTAACGCGCTCGGCTGACGTTAATGCGTATGTAAACGACCGCTACCATCCGGAATATTCTTTCGACAATTTATCCCCGCTTCCGCTGCTAGCCGATCTCAGCGCGCGAAAATATACGATCGAAAATTTCAAAGACAACATAATAAGTTTGAAAAAATCCGATCCTCTGTCATTACTTATCTCATTCCCCTTATTGGTAATATTATACCTGTCTATTCTGGGAATTTTCTGGCTATGTTATAATTATATCCGGACACTGCTTGGATTAAA
>CAZYKS010000136.1:0-3225 GCA_964648375.1 uncultured Gammaproteobacteria bacterium
ATTCTTTCCAAATATCGCTTATTCATATTTTTACGCGCCGTGGCATTTTTTGTATTTTTTGCCGCTGCCGCAGGGGCAGGGGTCGTTGCGGCCGACTGTTTTCCCGCTCTCGTCCCGGGGCTTCTTACGGGCCGAGTCCACGCGTTCTTCTTTGTCGTTCTTGTTCGGTGCCGCAGTGCCGGAGGCGCTTCCCGCCGCCTGCTTGAAGCCGGAAAAAGAGGCGGTCGAAGAGTCCATTGTTTTCGCGGGGGCGCTGAAGCGGGTAGCGCGGTCGGCCAGATTCGGGGCCTTGATCTCCTCCGCGGCCGCATGCATGCCTCCGACCTTATAGATCATATAGACCACTTCTTTCTGGATCAAATCCTGCAGCTGGTTAAAGAGGAGGAACGCTTCTTTTTTATATTCGACCAAGGGGTCGCGCTGGCCATAGCCCCGGAGCCCGATCCCCTGCCGGAGGCTATCAATCGCCTGCAGGTGCTCGATCCAAAGCGTATCGATCGCCCGGAGCAGAACCGCCTGCTCCAGGGCGTTCCAGTCGATATTCGCCTCCCCGGCCCGTCCGGTAATGGCGGCGTAGTTTTTCTCGGCCAAATCGCTTAAATGTTCGATGATTTTAGTACGCATCCGGGCTTTATCGAGCTTATGGTTTTCCTTGGTATAACCGCTTAAATCTTCTTTGAGTTTTTGGGTAACCGGAAAGATGGTCGAGACGACCTGGTAAATTTCGTCTAAATTCCAGTCTTTGATGTATTCGGCGGAGGTATGGAAGCTGACTACCTGCTCGATCTCCCGTTCAACATAGTCAAGGATAATTTCGGACAACCGGCCGCTGTCCGCCGGGGCGTCGGTTTTCTCCCCGGTTTCATCCCCGGCGGCCGGACTATCCGCACCCGGAGCGCCGCTTAGTTTCAGGATCTCTTTGCGGCGCCGGTAAACCGCTTCCCGGTGCTTATTGATAACGTCGTCATATTCGACCAGGTGCTTGCGGATATCGAAATTATGGCCCTCGACCTTGGTCTGGGCCGATTCGATCGACTTGGAAATCAGCTTATTTTCGATCGGCATGTCTTCCGGGACTTTCAGGGTGGTCATGATATTTTTCATGCGGTCGCCCCCGAAGATGCGCATCAGGTCGTCCTCGGTCGATACGTAAAAGCGCGAAGCGCCGGGATCGCCCTGGCGTCCGGCCCGCCCCCGCAGCTGGTTGTCGATCCGCCTCGATTCATGGCGCTCGGTGCCGATCACGTAGAGCCCCCCGAATTCGATCACCCGGTCATGCTCTTTTTTCCATTCCGGCCACCCGGGATCGTCTTTAGCGGGCGGAGTCCCGCCCAGCATGATATCGACGCCGCGGCCGGCCATGTTAGTGGCGATCGTGATCGCTCCGACCTTGCCGGCTTCGCTGATGAAGCGGGCTTCCTTATCGTGCTGTTTCGCGTTCAGGACATGCGGCTTAAGGCCTTCGCGCTCCATCATCGCGGCCAAAAGCTCGTTCTTTTCGATCGAAACCGTGCCGACCAGGACCGGCTGGCCCAGCTTGTTCTTTTCCTTGATATCCTCGATCACGGCCTTGAATTTCCCCTGCTCGCTCCGGTAGATCAGGTCATTTAAGTCTTTCCTGATCAGCGGCTTATGGGTCGGGATCTCGACCGTTTCCAGCTCATAAATTTTATTGAATTCTTCCGCTTCGGTAATAGCGGTACCGGTCATGCCCGAGAGCTTATCGTAAATCCGGAAATAATTCTGGAACGTTATGGTCGCGAGCGTCTGCGACTCGCGCTGGATCTTTACCCCTTCCTTGGCTTCGATCGCCTGGTGCAGGCCTTCCGAGTAGCGGCGGCCGTGCATCATGCGGCCGGTAAACTCATCGACGATGATCACTTCTCCGTCCTTGACCACGTAATCCTTGTCCCGCTTGAACAGGGTCTCGGCTTTAAGCGCCTGTTCGATGTGGTGGGCTTCCAGGACGCCGCCGGTCGTATAGATATTTTCGATTCCCAGCCATTTTTCCATTTTCGCTAACCCGGCTTCGGTCAGGGTCGAGGCCCGCATTTTTTCGTCGATATTATAATCTTCATCCTCTTTCAGGCGCTTGACCAGGCCGGCGAACTGGTAATAACGGTCGTTCGATTCTTCCGCCGGGGCGCTGATGATGAGCGGCGTCCGGGCTTCGTCGATCAGGATCGAGTCGACCTCGTCCACGATCGCGAAATTGAGTTCGCGCTGGACCACCCGTTCCAGGGAGGGGGCCATATTGTCGCGCAAATAATCGAACCCGAATTCGTTGTTGGTCCCGTAGGTGACGTCGCAGGCGTAAGCTTCCTTGCGGCTGACCGGCCGGAAATGCTTCAGGCGGCTGTCGAATTGCGAATCGTCGGCGTATTCCGGGTCGTAAACCAGCGCGTTATCATGGATAATCACGCCGGTGGTCATTCCGAGCAGATGGAATACGGGCGCCATCCAGCCGGCGCCCACCCGGGAAAGATAGTCGTTTACGGTCACGAGATGCGCCCCTTTCCCCGAAAGGGCGTTCAGATACAGCGGTAAAGTCGCGACCAGAGTCTTGCCTTCGCCGGTCTTCATTTCCGCGATCTGCCCGCCATGGAGGACGATCCCGCCGATCAGCTGGACATCGTAATGGCGCTGTCCCAGTTCCCTTGACGCGGCTTCCCTGACCAGCGCGAAAGCCTGTGGCAGCACTTCATCGAGCTTGTCCGCGAGCGCTTTTCCTTCCAGCCCGCGCACCGATTCCCTAAGCTCATCCGTCTTATGCTTCAGTTCCTCGTCTTTCAGGGATTTAACCCCGTCTTCCAGCCCGTTAATCTTATCCACCAGCGGCCGCAGGGATTTGATGACTTTTTCGTTGGGATCGCCGAAAATTTTAGTGATTAGAGGCATGCGTATGTAATTTAATTTGTTATGGAGATGTTCCTGTAATAAAAGTTATTTTTTATATATTCTTTAATACTGTATTATAGACGGCAGTAAGCAGTCAGTTAATATTACAAATATTTAAAAATTTATCATTAGTGAAAAAAATCGATTATTATATTTTAATTCGCTTTCTGCCGTCTGTTTACTGCTTACTGTTTACTAAAAAATTATAGATATGCATTTACAAATAAAGCAGGAATAGCTTAAACTACTACCATAATACGAAATATTTCTAATAAAAAGCACGCTAAAAGCGTGTTTACTGTAATAACCATATTTATTCTACAAGGT
>CAZYKS010000137.1:0-3222 GCA_964648375.1 uncultured Gammaproteobacteria bacterium
AAGACCCCGACGACCGCGGAAGCGAATACGAGATCGACCGCCCCCGCCAGGTTGGTTGCGCTTTTTTCGATCAGCGAAGAAATGATTATCGCCAGCCCGCCCGCTATCAGGGTCGAAATGAATAAGCGCAGGCCGGTAACTACCTGCCCGGAAAGGGGCTGATGCGTTTTTCGCGCGACAAACGCGGCTAAGGGAAGGAACCAGGAGTTAAAAAAAAGATAGAGGACAACGGTCAGGGAAAAGACCGCAAAGACAAGAATTATGGCCAGGCGCATGCTTCACCTCCTTATATTGGGTAATTTTACGGTTTATTTAAAGGGCTTTTTCCTATCTTGCCTGTTGTGTCAGGATTTGTCAATCGCCGCCCAAAGAAAAAAGCAGACCGGTTGCATGCGGCCTGCTTGAGGGTTTTGCGAATGATTGCCGCCTCTTTAGATCTTAGCCTATGAGGCGCTCGGCAAGATATTCTTTACAATGGGCAAAAATGCGGTGAAACATTCCAGGGACGGCCGGCCAGGGCAGGCAGTACCAACTTTCGATTAGATCGTATAACGCGATCAGGGGGACCGCCGTCTCCTCAGCCTGGGCCAGTTCGTAAATCCGGGTGTCATCTTCCCAGGGCAGGGAATCGAGGAACTTATGCGTTTGCCGGCGCAGTTGATTAAGGGTCGGTTCCGGACGGATCTCGAGGCAGTTTCGGGAAAATTGCAGAACAGAGTAGAAGAGCCGCAGGGTATAATGATGGCAGGGTCCGCCTTGATTGAACTCGGAAATCATTTCGTTCTCGCCCACGCGCCAGATCATCCGCAATTCCGGTTCGGACGGAACCATGAACGCTTTTACCGCGCCTTTAAAACCTTTAAGCGTCAGTTTTCCGGCCGGAACGATCAAATAATAGCGCGGGCTGGCCGGTAACCGGTCGAGGCCCTTAAACCAAACGATAGTGTTATAAAGCGCCAGGAGGATGAAGCCCTGGCAATTTTGTTTATAAACCTGGTTGATGTCGGCCTGGTCATCGATTGTCAGTCTTTGCAGGAAATCATCGATATTTTCCTGAAACCCTGTGGCTGTTATGCGATGGTCCGGGGTTAAAGGGCGCTTGAAAAACATATCAATCCATCTGACCATATGCCGGATCATCGGCTTATAGCTTTCGAGATCCCGGTCATTAAGTTCGAACCATAGTTGGTTAAGGTTGTCCCAGATTCGGTCGTACGGTTCGGTCCTTTGGGCAGTGAATAAAACGAGCGCGTTTTTAATCTCTCCCACTTTCATCTTTTTTCCTCCTGCGGTTATTCGTTTCGTTTATGGACTGTTATTTTAGGGTCGGGAAATATCGGTTTGACGGGTACGGACACGGGACAGATCATAGATCGGATCGGTCGGTTGCGGGAACCGGGGCTTGGGCAAGCAATAATAAGACTGCATGACATCGTAGAGGGCGACTAACGGTACCGCGCCCGGATCAAGTTCCGCGATCGTCATCAGCGGAGTATGGTCGCTCCAGGGCAGGGCGGCAAGATATCCGAGCGTTTGCGCCCGCAGCCGCCGGGCCGTATTGAACGGATCGATTTTGAATTTTCCCGATGCATATTGCAATAAGCCGTAAAAAGACAAGAGCGAATATTGGTGGCTGATTGTGCCTTCACCTGATATGAATGCGGGAGCGGTCTGATGTCGGTACCAGATCATCCGGTATTCCGGCTGGGGCGGTTTGACGAAGTCCGTAACCGCCTGCTTGAACCGGGCTAATGTGAGACTGCCGGCCGGGGCAATCGGGCGGTATTGCAGCGGTTTTTGGATGAAATCAAGGTGTTCGATCCATGAGAGGATTAGATAAAATCCCCAGAATACGAAACCCTGCCGTCCCGTTAGATAGGCCTGGTTAACGTCGCGGTTATCGTCAATTCGGAAATTACCGAAAAATCTTATAAGCGACCGGCGGACCCATTCGTCCGTAATCACTCCGTTCGGTGTCAAAGGTTCGCGGAAATACATATCCAGCCACCGGACGATCAGCCTTAGCATCGGTTTATAGCATTCGTATTCCTTATTTTCTTCGAGTTCCGGGGGGTTGTGCAGGGTTCCCCAAATGTGGCTTATGGAATAGTTCTGGTTGCATAATAATGAAAAGAGCGTTTCTCTGGCCTCCTTAATTTTCATGTTTCTCCTCCTTATTTTCCGTTTTTATGTTTGTTTCCGATAAATTAATTTAGCATAAATATATGAGTGTGTAAAGTCAGCCGGAAAACATGTAAAGGTGAAATAGAAATGTCCTAGTTTGGGGGACCTTGAAAGGTTTTATATTGATAATTTAAAATATATAATAAGTTAAAAATCCGTAAAATAAATTGCTAAGATCAAATTGCCGGGGTTTTTTTAATTCCCGAGCGTGAAAGTCGTGAAAATAAAAAGCAGGGCAACCCTTGGTGGCTGCCCTGTTAAGTAAACTTTTGCATTCTGATGCGCTTTCGGTTATTGCCGGACAGATGATTTTTTTAAGCCATTAGGCCCGAACCCCGGACCGATATGGTATTATTGTCTGGTTTTTAAAATAATACCCCCTAATCATTAAAAAAATTTTCTCCTAATAGACGATTCGGTTTTAAATCGAAGATTACATTCTGTCCGCGATGTTCAATATCCGCTTATCCAGCTTCTCCCGCCAATCGTACTTAACGAATTGGATAAAATTTTCGGCCCGGTATTTTTTGTTAGGCGTGTAAAGGGCGCAATAATCGCGCGGCATGTCCTCCGGCGGCTCGATATGCATACGATCCTCGTTTCGTTTACCAGCCCCTAGTATTTTTCCCCAGAGTATCGGTACATCCCGGAAAAACCGGCTATTATTTTCCTTTCCCCTGAGTGTCAGCTTTCCGATACGCGTCACCGTACAGTACAACGTAGTAATGGTTTCGTTTTTCTCTTTCACGCGGTCGAAACCGTTGAGCGGCGAACTTCTAAGCTTAAACCAGGTAAATGGTTCATTCGTATTTTTCCCGTATTTTTTTCCGGTCATCGCTTTTTGGAAAGGAACAGAGTCGATCCAATGGATAATGGGACCGGACTTGATCGGAATTACCAGGTTAAACCAATCTGGACCTTGTAACGTCACTGGATACCTCCTTTGTTTTATTGAGCAATTGATATATAGGTGCCTTCGCTTCTCACCGTTCCCCGGTGTTGCCGGGGTGCCCGCGATCGGCGCGGGAATTTATGGCT
>CAZYKS010000138.1:0-3130 GCA_964648375.1 uncultured Gammaproteobacteria bacterium
AAAGGGCGACCAACTGACGGAAGGCAGCCTGGACCTGCAGCAGCTCTATAAGCTCAAAGGCAAGCTCGAAACGCAGAAATATATCATCAGGGAAATTCAGGACGTCTATTCTTCCCAGGGCCAGCCCTTAAACGACAAACACGTCGAAATTATCGCCAAACAGATGTTTTCCCGCTACTTTATCCATAATTCCGGGGACACCGAGCTATTACCGGGCGAGATCATCGAGAAATCGGTACTCAGGCGGGCCAATGAGCAGTCCCTGGAAAACGGTAAAAAAGAAGCGAAGACCGAACGCCTGCTCCTGGGGATTACCAAGGCTTCGTTAACGACCGATAGTTTCCTGTCCGCGGCTTCGTTCCAGGAAACCGCCCGGGTATTGATCGAAGCGGCCGTGAGCGGCAAGATCGATTATCTCGAAGGCCTGAAGGAAAACGTGATTATCGGCAGGCTGATTCCGGCCGGTACCGGCTATAAGGGCCGGAAGGAACGGGCGGAATATTCAAAATAGACGGCAGTAAACAGACAATAGTAAATAGTTGCTTATATATAAAGGCACGCTGGTTCACCAGCGTGCCTTTGGTATTATTGCATTTTTTCCGGGATGACAGGGTTGGTGTTTTACGGTTTTATATTGGCATTATTCGAATGCATGACAGCAAAAACGCGCGCTGGTATCCCGGCGCGCGTTTTTATTATTATAACTATTGTCCTATTTACTGTTTACTATTTACTGTTACTATTTGAGTCCGTATTTCCTGATATTCTCATCGGCCAGGGCCTGGATAAGGGCGATTTGTTCTTTGCCTTTATCGGAAGAGAAGAGATGTTTGAACCGGCCCTGGAGCTTCAGGTAGTCTTCGACTTTGGGCCGGGGCTCTGGGACTTTCATCGCGTTTACCAGTTTACCGTCAACATATTCGAGGAGGGGGTAAAGACCGGTCTGGGCCGCAAGCTTGGCTACTTTAACCGTGCTTTCCGGCTTAATGCTCCAGCCCGGGATGCAGGGGACCAGGATCTGTACGTACGCCGGGCCGTCGGTAGCCGCGGCCGCTTTGACTTTGCGGGCGATATCGTCGGGAAAGCCGGCGGTCGATTCGGCGACATATTTTAATCCATGGGCCAGGGCGATCGCGACCATGTCCTTTTTTCTTTGGTGTGAACCGATGGCGTCGATCGTAGTACCCTTGCCGGACGGGGTAGTAGTAGTATTAGCCGCCCAGGGAGTGGCGCCGCTCGCTTGGATGCCGGTATTGGCGTAAGCCTCGTTGTCGTAGCAGAGATAGAGGATATTTTCGCCCCGTTCCCACATCCCGGAGAGGAGGCCGAAGCCGATATCGAAAGTCGAACCGTCGCCGCCCTGCGCCACCACTTTGATTTTTTTCAGGGCATTGAGCGCGTTTTTCCGGGTGGTAGGCATGGTCTTGATCCTATAATCGAGGGCCGCCCGGACGCCGGAAGCGATCGCGGCCGCGTTCTCGAATAATGAATGGATCCAGGGCATGCCCCAGGACGATTCCGGATACGGGGAAGTAGTCACTTCCAGGCAGCCGGTGGCGTTCGCCATGATGATTTCCGGCCCGAGGGCGTTCGCCGCGGTCCGGGAAGCGATCATCTGCCCGCAGCCGGCACAGGCGCGGTGCCCGGCCGCCAGGAGATCCTTGGATTTCGGTGTAGTGATAGTTTTTTTAGCTGTGGTTGTATTTTTTGGCATAAATTTTTTACATTCCACCAGCCTTTAGGCCAGGGTCGTGGCGGCTTTAGCCGCCTGGGGATAAATAATTTATTATAGTATTCTTTTAAAGCCAGCAGGCTAAAGCCTGCCGAACCCTCGGCTAAAGCCGGGTGGAAATGTTAGCTAGCCGGCAATGCCTGTTTAATATCTTTGATGTTTTTTAATTTATCCATCTGGCCGATGAACTTGGACGCGTCCAGGATCTCGATCAGGACCGGTTTTTCGGATTTGGTAACATGGATGATAAAATTGCCGATTTCGCGCACGTGGCTAATCGGACCTTTGGATACTTCCCAAGAGAGTATATTGGTTTCGGGGTCGTAGAGCATTAGAAATAAGAATAAAAAGATAAATAAGAAAAATAAGAAAATAATTTTATATCATTATTTATTATTTTGCTGCTTTTTTAGAAAATTAATATAGCAGTTAATATCGATTTCAATATTTCTTCCTTCTTGATAAAGATTTTCGAATATTTCTTGTGTAATATAATTTTCATCCAAAGCAACATAAAGTTGATCCAATACTTCGTTTAAAGAGCCACGTCCTATGCGGCAAAATTGGATATTTTCATTAAAACTATATCTGCCATAACCTTCGGCTATGTTCGAATGAATTGATATTGAAGCTTTTCTTATTTGTGAAGTTAAGCAAAATAATTCTTCTCTGGGAAAATTTTTAGTAATTTTGTATATGTTTTTTCTAAAAGCGCGTGCAGTTTGCCATGCCTTAACTTTCTCGAAACTGTGTTTTTTATATGTTTCATCAAACATAATTTTTTATTAGATATAGAAATTTTTTATTTAATTCTTATTTTTCTTATTTATCTTTTTATTCTTTTTATTTTACCGGATAAAATGTTATCACCCTTAAAACCGAGGCTTCTTTTTTATAAACTACCTTGCAATTATCCTTGCGCGCGGCCAGGTAGTCGCCTTTTTTCGTGATCTTATCCGGTTTGGTTATAGCATCCTCAATTTGCTCGCGCGTAAAATAAACCTTGAATTTATTTAAAGTATCGAATTTCTGCTCTGCATATTTGGTAAAGTAGATCATCTAGTTAAATTAAAAATATGTAACAGCTTATAAATATTTAAAGTATTATTTATCTACCCTGAGTGTTTGAACAAAGACCATTATTTTGGCATTTTTCATTCCAAAATACTTGAGAGGAATCTATTGATATCGGAATTGCACAGTATAATTCGCATGACTCTTCGGTTATAGGCCCTTTAATATCTCCGCTACTTGTATCGGTGCAAGTATATTTCAAGCCAGAATGGTTACAGCTACAGCAAGCTTGTGCTTTGGTGGCATCTTCTAAAGAGGCGCATCCGAATTTTTGTTTTGTTTTATCTAAAATTGTACAGTATGGTTTATCATTCGGACAGGGAG
>CAZYKS010000139.1:0-3121 GCA_964648375.1 uncultured Gammaproteobacteria bacterium
CCTGCCCAAGGTGCCGGAGCGGATCGAGGGCTACGATCTCGCCAATATCTTCGGCCGGGAAGCGGTCGGGTCGATGGTGGTATTTAAAAACGGCGAACCGGATAAGAACGAGTATAGAAAGTTTAAGATCAGGATCGGCGAAGGAGAGGCGAATGATGTGCGGATGCTTAAAGAAGTCTTGGAACGGCGCTTTGCGCGGTCGCCAAAGGTCGCTAAGAATCGCCAAGGACCGCCAAGGGGCTCCAAGGGATGCCAAGGGACGCCAGGTGATAATGGGGACAGCGAAGAAGCTTGGCCGCTTCCGGATATGGTTATAATTGACGGAGGTAAGGCGCAGCGCAACGCCGCTATGCGGGTATTGAAAGAATTCGACCTTGACCTGCCGATCCTGGCGATTTCCAAGGGGGGGGGACTCCGGAGTGCGAAGGCGCTGGATAAGATCTTCTGGCCGGGGGAGAAAGAGGCGTTAGAACTGCCCCTGGCGTCGCCGGCTTTGCACGTGATCAAGCGGGTGCGCGACGAAGCGCACCGCTTCGCGATTTCATATCATCGGTTATTAAGGAAGAAGCGGACGTTTAAGAAATAATGGAACAAAAAGGATTAAATTTAATTGTGCAATTTTTGCACAGGTTCCAGCTGTTGCATAAAATGCAACAGCTCAAATGAATAAATTTAAAAAAATAAATATAAGTTTTCCGGAAATTCCGGATAACTGGGTAAATAAAATTAAAAGAGAAACAGTAGTTGACATATTTAAAATTTATGCTAATATATAATCAGTTATTTAAAATCATCTAAAATCCATGATCAGTTCCCTTGGCGAATGCCAGGGGGTTGGGACTGGTTAGTCCGTTAAATCGGACAGGATGGCGGCTCGCGCTAGTGGCCGCCCGGTACCCTCCGTAACCATAGGGCCAATCGATGTCTCTCTCTTGAGATAAGAGTCGATAATAGTGTCTCATGCATATGGGAAACTAAGGTGGCACCGCGGGAATTTCCGGTTTTTTGGCTGGACAAGACTTCTCGTCCTTACTTCGAATACAGTTTTGTATTGGAATTTAGGATGGGAAGTTTTTTATTGGCTCGTTTTAAATTATTCAATTAAAGGAGGGGATTATGTGTGTGAATGCTAAGGAATTGGAAGAGACTAGAGAGGGGGATATTTGTACTGTCTGTAATACACCATTTATCACTAACAAGGAAAGTAACGGCACTTATAACAAGGTGAAACTTAAGTGCCAATGCGATAACAGGCTGTTTAGAGGGGCAAACAAGGGCTGGGGCTCGAGTACATAAGAGTTAAAAAAAGGGCATAGTGATTTTGATAATCGTTATGTCCTTTTCAATTTTTACTAATCCAAACCTGTCATTGCGAGAGGCGAAGCCTCGTGGCAATCCCGTTGCTGTAGAAACGTCCGCGGTTAGAGCCACTGGCTGTATACGGACGTTGCAGTACCCACGGGATTGCCACGCCCCGGTGCGACCGGGACTCGCGATGACAGGTAATAAAAAGGGATCGCTAGGCGCCGGTAAACCGGGGTTCGCGATGACAGTTCTGATTAAAGTATATTACAGTATACTGTCATGAAACTTAGCCGTAATCGTCTTCGGAGTGATATTATGTTTTTTATTGTAGGCGATCTGCTTCCGGCGGCGGCGTTCGGTTTCGTGGATGGCGTAGCGCATGGCCGGGGTAACTTTATCGCCATAGAGGATTACCCGGCCCTCCGAATGGCGGGCGGCCCGGCCCATGGTCTGGATCAGGGCGGTTTCGTTCCGTAAAAAGCCGGACATGTCGGCGTCGAGGATCGCGACCAAAGACACTTCCGGGAGGTCGAGGCCTTCGCGCAGGAGGTTAATCCCGACCAGGACGTCATATTTACCCTGTCTGAGGTCCTTTAAGATATCGACGCGCTCCAGCGTCATAATCTCGCTGTGCAAATATTGCACTTTGATCTTTTTTTCGGCAAGGTAGTCTGAGAGCTCTTCGGCCATGCGCTTAGTTAGGGTCGTAACAAGTACCCGCTGCCCCTTAGCCACGGTCTTTTCAATTTCGAGAATCAGGTCAGCCACCTGGGTAGCGGACGGCCGGACTTCGATTTCAGGGTCGAGGAGTCCGGTCGGCCGGACGATCTGCTCGACCACCGCGGCCGAATTCCGGATTTCGTAGGCCTGGGGCGTGGCGCTCACGTAAACCACCTGCTTTATCCGCTCGTTGAATTCGTCGAAATTAAGCGGGCGGTTGTCGACCGCGCTCGGCAGGCGGAAGCCGAATTCGACTAACGTTTCCTTCCGGGAGCGGTCGCCCGCGAACATGCCGCGGACCTGCGGCAGGGTGACGTGCGATTCGTCAACCATCATTAGCCAGTCGCCCCGGAAAAAATCGATTAGCGTAGACGGCGGTTCTCCCGGGGAGCGGCCGGACAGGTGGCGCGAGTAATTCTCGATGCCGTTGCAATAGCCGACTTCCTCGATCATCTCGAGGTCATAGTTGGTTTTGCGCTCGAGCCGGTAGGCTTCGACGTCTTTACCGAGTTTTTTGAGTTCCGCCAGGCGCGTCGTAAGCTCGGCGCGGATATTTTTAAGCGCGATCTGCTGGCGCTCTTCCGGGATCATGAAATGCACGGCCGGCAGGATCGTGATACGGTCCAGCTCCTGGATTTTCGGCCCTTGGTCCGCCTTTGCCCCGTTTTTGCCTGAGTCCGGCGTATATAGGGAAAATTGGGCTGCGATCGGCAGGCCGGGTTTGATCTTAATATATTGGATCTTTTCGATTTCGTCGCCGAAAAACCGGATTCTCAGGATCGCTTCGCCGGTGGCCAGGTGGATATCGACCGCGTCGCCCTTGACCCGGAACTGGCCGCGCTCGAAAGCGGTATCGTTCCTTTGGTACTGGATTTTGACGAGCTGCCGCAGAAGTTCGTTTCGTTTAATTACCTGTCCGGCCGTAAACGTGATACTGCCGCGCTCGTAGTCCTCGCGTTCGCCGATGCCGTAGATGCAGGAAACGCTGGCTACGATAAGGACGTCTTCGCGGTTGACCAGCGACTGGGTGGCGGCATGCCGGAGCCGGTCGATCTCTTCGTTAATGGTCGCTTCTTTTTCGATATAGGTGTCGGTC
>CAZYKS010000140.1:0-3102 GCA_964648375.1 uncultured Gammaproteobacteria bacterium
TGGCCCGCCCCGCAGCAAGTGCCCGCGGACGTATGGGTATTAGTGGGCGCGCCGGTCTGGCATCCCGGCCCGGTAGCGCAGCTGGATACGCATCCGGCGCAGTCGGTATCGGCAGGATTACAGCCGGCGCAACAGCCGTCACCACCGCCGCAGCTGCTACTACAGTCCGAGTCGCTGGCGCAGGTACAATCAAGGCAATACCCGGCACAATCAGGGTCTTCCCCGGCCGTGCATCCGTCCGGACAATTATTGTTGCAGCCGTCCGGCGCGCAGAGCGAAACACAGGACTTCCCCGGGGGATTAACACACTCCGAACCGCCGGAACAGCCGCATTTAGCACAATTATCCACCAGATTGCCGTTATTATCGCAATATTTGGGCGGGCCGCTCGTGGTCGAACATTGGCCGTATACCGTGCCGTCTGAGCACGTAGGCGTGTTAACGCACCAATCGTTATTACAGCTTTCACCCCCGATCGGACAATCGCACCAATCACGGAAATAATCGCTATCGCAATTCCAACATAATTGCGCTTGTTTGCCGTCGCACCGCCAGGCCCCTAATTCCGGACACTCCTGATAGCAGCAGTCATGGGCGGCTTCGGAAACCTGGTTTTTGAAATAATCCAGGGTCAATTCATTCTTCGCGATAAAATAAAGCGGGATTAAGAGAACGCCGAACCCGATAAGAACGGCGGCCAGTTTGAAATGATTGCGTGTTTGCATATGATTCTATTAAAATTAATTATGTAAAAAATCCGCGTAAATCATAAATCCTAAATCCTAGATCAAACCAGGCTCTTTCCCGTCATCTCTTCCGGTATCGGCAGGTCCATAATCGAAAGAATCGTAGGCGCGACATCCGCGAGGCCGCCCTGGGGCGATGCCAGGCTTAAGTCGCCGCCGGCGACTTCTCCCCATCCCAGATTGCGCCCTTCATAACCGCTGCCGATTATCATTAGCGGCAGGGGGTTGCTCGTGTGCTTTATTTCCCGCTCCTCGGTTTTGAAATCGAGCATGGATTCGACATTGCCATGGTCAGAAGTCATAAACATCAGCCCTTCCTGCTCCAGAACCGCTTTAACCAGTCTTTTAATATTCGCGTCCAGCGCTTCTATCGCTTTTACGGTTAAGTCCACATCCCCGCTATGCCCGGCCTGGTCGATGTCCGGATAATTGACCGCGATAAAATCATATTTGCCGCGCTCAACCGCCTTGACCGCATGACTGGTGATGGAGCGGATGTTTTGTTCCGGCGAGTATTTGCTTTTAGCTCCGGTTATAGAGGGCACTGTTTCCCGGTCCTCATCCTTCGATTTCCCCTCCTGCCGGCCGTTAAAAAAATAGGCCAGCTGGCCCAATCTGCTTATAGCGGCAACCTTAAGCTGCTTAAAACCGTTGTCGGCAATCACCGCGCTTAAAGAGACGGTCCCGTCCGGCTCCGGAAAAACGGTGCGGCTCCGCGGTTCTTCCCCGCATTCGATCAAGGTGGCGAAATATAAATTTTTAATAAACTGGGGGCGGATGAACTTATCGAACCCGCTCTCGGTAAACGCCTTTACCAATCCGCGCCCCTGATCCGCTTTTAAATTAAAAAATATGACCGCATCATTGTCTTCTATCATACCGGCCGGAACTTTATCCGGGGAGATGATCGTCGGAGGAAATTCCTCATCATAGATTTTATTCTTATAGCCCGCGGCTATGGCGGCCGCGGCATCGTCCGACCGGTTCCCGGCGCCAGCGGCTAGCAGACGATAAGCTTTTTCCGTTCTTTCCCAATTATTGCTCCGGTCGAGCGCATATAATCCTCCGGTAATACTCGCGATCACGGCCGTTTTTCCCTGATTTAAGTTTTTTTCGATCCGCTTTACGGTTTTTATCCCGCCAGTATGCGAAAGACCGCTCCCGTCTAAAAATAGATGAAGATAAAGCTTTTTTACGTTTTTTTGTCCGGCTAATTTTATGGCCGCAAATAATGCGGCAACTGAGATCTCTCCGCCATTATCGGCTACCGGACACAGAAAATGCAGTTTCGAATTATTATCAACCGCGTGGTTAACCGCCCCCAGAACAACGTCGTTTTTGAAATAAGAAAGGTTTTTGATCGACCGTGCGATTCTTTCCGGTCCGGTCTCGAATTTTATTCCGGTGCCTAATACCTGGTGTCCGATCCGGCAATCGCCCTCCCCCTTTCCGGTCCGGTCTGCGGGGGTTAAAACGGTCGCCGGAAAGCGCTGGATCAAGTCATCGATTACGGGCGTTTTCGCCAGGCTGATAGCATTGCCTTCAAAGGCATTATAAATACCCCACCCGTCAAGAATAACGAGCACTACGGGACGGGGACGCTTCTTTTGTTCGATTTTAGGCATGGGGAACCAGTGATTAGTTACTTAGTTAATTAGTTAATTAGGGGGGTGATAATGGAATCATCCTAATTAACTAATCGACTAATCACTAATTAACTAGTTCTTCAATCTCCATCAGCCGATTGTATTTCGCCAGTCTTTCGCTGCGCGACAGTGAGCCGGATTTAATATAGTCGGCGCTGATGGCTACCGCCAGGTCGGCGATAAAATTATCGCAGGTCTCGCCGCTCCGGTGGGAGACCATTATTTTATAATTATGCTTCCGGGCCAGCTTGACGCATGCGATCGTCTCGGTTACCGTCCCGACCTGGTTAAGTTTAATTAGGACGGCATTGGCCGCTTTTTCCTTAATTCCCTGCCGCAGGCGCTTGATATTGGTTACGAACAGATCGTCGCCGATTATAAGCATCTCGCCGCCCAGTTCCCTGGTCATCTCGCGCCAGCCTGCCCAATCGTCTTCCGCCAGGCCGTCTTCGATCGAAATAATCGGGAATTTCCGGAACCAATCGTAATAGAGGTCCGTTAACGTCGCGCTGGAAAAATGGGCGCGGTCGAGTTTGAAAATATACTGTTTGGTTTCGGGATTATACAGTTCGGACGATCCGACATCGATCCCGATCCCGATATCCCTGCCCGGTTCGTAGCCGGCGCGGGTAGCCGCGGCCAGGATCAGCTCGATTGCCTGCACGCTCGATACGATATCCGGGGCATAACCGCCTTCGTTGCCGACATCG
>CAZYKS010000141.1:0-3074 GCA_964648375.1 uncultured Gammaproteobacteria bacterium
CATATGTTTTTCGCTTCGCGAACCCGCCACTACGAATGCGGGACATGCGAATACGATGTTTTTCGCTTTATAAACCCGCCACTACGAATGCGGGACAAGCGAATACCGGATATGCCTAATAGATTGGCAATTCGCGGGATTCGTATTTATTCGCGTTATTGGCATCACTCGCTCTCAAAGACGATATGTGATCCTCCCCTTAGTTAAATCATAGGGGCTGATCTGGAGCTTGACCTTATCGCCGGGAAGCAGACGGATTTTATGCATCCGCATCCGCCCGGAAAGGTGCGCAAGGATCTCATGCCCGTTTTCGAGCATCACTTTAAAGGTGGTCGATGGCATCAATTCCACTACCTCGCCTACCATCTCGATAAAATCTTTGGAGTCTAATTTTTCTTCTTTAGCCATTAATAATTACTCAAAATAGAGATTATATTAGTTAATAATGTAAACAAATAATCACCAAAACCCTGGCAAAATTTAAAAAATTTTACCAAAGATTGGTAAATTAAATTAAATCTAACCTAATTGTATTATTAACTACAAAATAATTATATAGTTAAAATTTAAAAATGTCAAGCAAATTCCCCTGATTTTATTAAAATCTGGTAAAAATGTTAATTATTAACTAATATTAAATAATTATTTATTCAAAACTTAATCTATTCAAGAGCACAAATATTTAATTCATAACCTCTTGCAACCTCTTTTAATCTCTTGCAGCCCTTTTTAACCTCTAAATCCTCATTCTAATACAGCTTTAATCCTTCTTACCCCCGCGCTTGAGCTTTCCTCTTTTTTGATCCGGAAATGCCCTAATTCTCCGGTATGTTCGACATGAGGCCCGCCGCAAATCTCTCGGGAAAATACTTTATCGTCGCTTCCGACTGTATAAACTTTGACTTTGTCGCCATATTTAGCCTCGAATACCCCTAGGGCGTTTTTCGCTTTAGCATCCTCAACTGACATTTCTACCCAGGAAACAGGCAAGTCGGCCGTAATTACGTCATTGACAATTTTTTCCACTTCGGCTTTCTCTTCCGGGGTTAGCTTGTCCGGATGGGAAAAATCGAACCTAAGGCGCTCGCCCGTTATATTCGAGCCTTTTTGATAGACATGTTCGCCGAGAACTTTGCGTAAAGCCGCATTTAACAGATGGGTGGCGGTATGGTATTTCCTCGATTCCACGCCTGCGTCAGCCAGGCCGCCCTTGAATTTACCGGCGGCGGCGGTGCGGGACAACTCCTGGTGCTTTTCGAACTCTTTTTTAAAACCGTTTTCATCAACTTCCAGGCCTTTTTCGGACGCCAGTTCGACCGTCATCTCTAACGGAAAGCCGTAAGTCTGGTACAGGTCGAAGGCTTCCACGGCCGTGATGGTGCTTTTAACTTTTTTAGTCTCGGCAATTTTAGAGAATTGTTTCAGGCCGTTATCGAGGGTATGGGAAAATTTCGCCTCTTCCTCGTCGAAATTAGCGACGATCGCGTCTATATTTTCCTTCAGTTCCGGGTAGTCGGGCCCGTAATCATGCACGACCACCTTGGCGATTTCTTTTGTCCAGGACGGGTCCGTGATCCCGAGCTGGCGGCCGTAGCGCAAGGCGCGCCGGATCAGGCGCCGGACTATGTAGCCCTGGTCGACATTCGACGGGGTGATTCCGGCATGGTCGCCCATAATAAAGGTCGCGCCTTTGATATGGTCGGCGATCACTTCGAACGGTTTCATGTGGCTGCGGTAAGCCTTGCCGCCGGCCAGGCGGCTGATCCTCGCGATCGAGTTGGCGTAAAGGTCGGTTTCGAAGATATTGTCGAGCCCCTGTGAGACCATCGCGGTCCGCTCCAGTCCCCCGCCGAAATCGACGTTCTGCTGGGGCAGCGGCTCGAAGCCCTTATCGGTGCGGATGAATTCGATGAAAACGCTGTTGCCGATCTCGATAAAACGGCCGCAGTCGCAGTTAATATGGCAGGGCCGGTCTTTCCACTGCGAATGCTCATGTTTTTCGAGCGCCGCGCCCTGGTCGAAAAAGACTTCCGAATCCGGCCCGCCGATCTCCCCTATCGGCATGTTGCCGGGCGGCCCTGAGCGCGACCACCAGTTCTTATCGTCGCCGTAATAAAATATCCGCCCGCCCTGCAAGCCGCCGGTTTCGGCCTTATCTATGTCTTTAGCTTCGATATTGTGCTTAGTGAAGATTTTTTTCCAGATTGCGACGCTGCGGCTGTCCCGCTCTACCCCGATCTCCTGGTTGCCGCTATAGACCGAAACGTACAGGCGCTCGGGATCGAATTTCATCACGTCCGACAGGAATTCGAAATACCATTCGAGCTGTTCCTCTTTAAAATAATCGCCGAGCGACCAGTTTCCGAGCATCTCGAAACAGGTAGTATGCCGGTTATCCCCGACTTCATCGATATCCCCGAGCCGGAAGGATTTCTGGATGTCGGCCAGGCGCTTCCCGGCCGGATGCGGCTCGCCCATTAAATACGGGACTAAGGGCTGCATACCGGAGCTCGTAAACAGCGTGGTCGGGTCGTTTTCGGGTATGATTGACGCGCTCGGGATGATCGCATGCCCTTTTGATTTGAAAAATTCAAGATATTGCTTGCGTAATTCTTTCGCATCCATATTTTTTTATATTAGTAAACAGATTTTTTTATAATAAAACATTTTTCAATAAAAATCAAATAACTTTAACATCTCCAGGAGTGTATACTTTAACTTATATGATTTTGTAGGAGGAAATTCAAGCGCGACTGGTCACCATACAAATTTAAGCGTATATATATTAATAGTCGAAATATGGATGGAGTTAGGGATTTCTAGAAGCGAGCTTAAGGATTTTATTCATAAAAATTAATTTTGCAGTATAGTATTCTTTTGTTGACTTACCCTGCATTTTAGTTTTTAATTTTTCATATTTGTCCAGCATATCAGGATTTAATTTTAAATATTTTTCAAATATAATACCTTTTTTCCAGTCGCTGCCGTTTTTATTTATTAAAAATATTTATATTTTTATTTTATTAAAGAATTTTACGAACCAGGCTCTTTAAAGCGGATAAATAAAGCCGGGG
>CAZYKS010000142.1:0-921 GCA_964648375.1 uncultured Gammaproteobacteria bacterium
CTGATTTTAATATCAATAAATAATATAAGACGCGTAAATTCTGAATTTATGTTAAAAAATAATAAATTAAGCTCAGTAATAATAAAATGCCTACCGGCATCGCTACTTTTTGGTATGGAAAATGGGCGCGGTCATTATTCTTCGCCTTCAGGTAATAATACCATTCGGCTGTGCTCCAAAACCCGAGGCTGCCCACTATTATTCCGACCAGCAGCCGGTCAATACCGCAAATATGGGCGATTTCGAGGGGGCTGCCGAGCAGGCCGGCGTAATATAGCGGAATCGTGATCATCGCGAAGTACGCGATCACTGTAGCGACCGTCCGTCCCCGGAAACGATAATTTTTTTTATCCAGCCAGCCCAATGTCCAATAAATCATCGATACCGCGAATCCGCCGATCCAAAGGCCGCTGATAATGTCATCAATGCCGAGCCAGCGGGACAAACAGACGCCGGCCGTAACCGCGACCGTGCAGACCGGGCAGATCGCCGCAGCCGATTTTACCCCCAGGCCGGCGAAAAATACCAAAGAAATTAATATAATAAGCTTTTTTTTCATATTTTACCCCGAAAAGAAAAAATCTTTGTAAATTTCGAAGATGTTACATTTATCGCAGCCGGTGGTTTAACGCCATCGAATGGTTTTATCTTCTACGGGGTTTATCCCCCGGTTTTTTGTTTCAGGAAATCGATAATTTTCTGATCGCCGATAATGCACTGCGACCCGTCCCACATAAAGGGCACGCCGATCGAATTCGTCGGCAGACCGCAGATACGGGCTTTTTCGGTCAACTCGGCTGAATTATCCTGGTTATGGTAAACTTCTTTTAAGGTAATATCGATTTTATCGGTAATATTATTCCCGCTAATAAAATCCTCAACGATTTTACAATGCGGGCAGGTGTCGCCGTAATATAAGAT
>CAZYKS010000142.1:931-3029 GCA_964648375.1 uncultured Gammaproteobacteria bacterium
TATCCCGGAATCACCAACCGGGTGATTAATATTATTATCGGCTGGCGGCAACGGGTTGGATCGGTTCGAAGCTAATGCAAATATCGAGAGGGCCGCAGCCGCGATAAACAGAATTGTGGGTATGATGATTTTGGATTTCATAGATTTTATGCCGCGATTACGGCAAACACCGGTCCCGCTAAACCGGTGCCTAGGGCCGGTAATTCAAGGTTATCGATTGATTTTCATTACCGGCCGGTTAAATAATTAAAACCGACTTTTATATTTCGATGCTACCATAATTACCGATAATTTGCAACATTGAGCTAAATCCGGCTTAAATACGAAGACTGCGGACTATTCTTCTTGCGGATTTATGCACTTTTTTTAAAATCTTCCGGTGCGATATCGGCAACGGTGTTTATTTATTTTTCGAAAGGTGTATAATAGGAATTGTTATGAAAAAATTCCTCATTTTATCGATAATCGGCCTGGCCGTCATTACCGCGTTCGTGATATCTCACCACGAACTGCAGGCGCATCCGCCCCAGGCGCCTGAACCGGCCCCTCAGGATGCGGCTGATCAAAATCCGGATCCGGACCCCGTTATCGGGCAGGAACCGGCCATTACGACCGCGACCGCTACCGCAGCCGCGGATAATAGCGACGCTCACGGGCGCGATAAAATCATCGAATATACGGTCAAGTCCGGAGACGTGATCGGGTCAATTGCCGGGCAGTTCGGTCTAAGCGTAAATACCATCCTCTGGGCCAACAACCTAAGCGCCAACAGCCTGATCCGTCCGGGAGATAAGCTCGTTATTCCGCCGGTTGACGGAATCGTCTATACGGTTAAGAGCGGCGATACGGTATCGCGGATAGTATCTGTTTACGGCGTGGACGCGGACAAAATCGCGGAGGCTAACGCCCTGCCGGCTGATCTTGCCCTGAAAATCGGGCAGGTACTGGTCATACCGGGAGGAAAACCGCTCCCGACAGTATCCACGGCCGCCCGATCCGCGGCCGCAACGAAAAAGCAGCCGACCGCGGCTACGAACAATTCATCCGGCATCACCTGGACCTCCGGAGCCTTGCAGGAACTGAACCGGGTCCCCGCCTTCGTCCGGACCACCGTTAAAAACAAAGTTAACGCCTACGCCTTAAGCCACGATATCCACGTCATTACCAAGGAAATTTATGACAGTATCGAAGTTTGATACTAATAACTCTAATATTTAGAGTAATATTAGGTAAAAAATTTGATTATTACCTATCATACCGGCTCTTAGCCGGTTTTTTGATAAATAATTCGGGCATAGTCATGTTTTATTGCGAGCCGGCCCTGTTTCGGCAAATAAAAAACCTGAGCCGGTTTGAGTGGCTCAGGCGGATTAAATTATAACAAAACTTCGGATTCGAGTTATCGAGTCCAAGGTTTTATCGATCCGAAATGGATCAGGGATGAATGAAATTATTTCCGGACATTATTAACCATGCCGTTCCCAATATCAACATCAGTACACCGATGTCCCTCCAGTCTTTTGTTTTCGGCAAAACCCATATACCTATACCCGGAACAATCATCAAAAATGGCCCTACAATTTTTATAATTTTAAAAAGATCGATATTAATAAAACCCATGTCTCCCCCTATTTTTTGATAAATTGCCAGTTAAATTTATATCATTATACTATTTTATACGTACTATAAGAAAATTTGTTACAGTATTCTGCCGGAAAATAAAAAATACTGATTTAAATCTGGATTTAAATCAGTATTTTTATCGGTGCATTCCCTGGGCCCGCCTGCATCTTCGGCCGAGCACGGTTAAGAATTAATAAACTGCCGGAAAAAACCAGAAACCGGTATCGGCGTCGGTCGGATAAAAATTCTGATAAAATTTAAAAAATGAATAAACTTTTTTTGATGGATTAACCGCCCATCTCTTTGACCGAATCAACCTATCTTATCCCACTATTTGCGTACAAAAGGAGCAGCGCTTGGCTTCAAGCGGAATCTCGCTTAAACACTCCGGGCATTTTTTAGTGGTCGGATCGGCCGGCGCTTCGTGGCGGGAGCGGGCCACCAGCAGATTTATCGGCTTGACGACAAAAAAGAA
>CAZYKS010000143.1:0-3014 GCA_964648375.1 uncultured Gammaproteobacteria bacterium
CCGGCAAAAAGATTCTATTTGCACTTAAAAGAGATGGAATTTAGATTCAACCATCGAAAAGGCTATAATTTGCCTAATTTAATTGTAAAGATACTAATTAAGTACTAGCGGTGCTATACAAGCCCCAATTTTTAATATGTCCGATATCGTAATCCGCAAAGCCAAGGTCAGGGACCAGGCAGAGGTCAGGAAGCTTTTCCGCGATTTTACCCTATTCCACGATTCGCTGGACCCCTGGTTCGGGGTGAGCGCCGATGCCGATAAGGAGATCGAAAAGCATATCAGGAAATTCGTTTATGCGCCCGCTAGGCTCCTGCTCGTTGCCGAAAAAGCCGGGGTTATCGTCGGTTTCCTGACGATGGGCTATACCCACCTGCCGATTATCTATATCAAGCAGGAGGTCGGGTATTTCAGCGAATTATACGTCCGGCCCGGACTGCGTAAGCGGGGAATCGCCGACTCGCTGGTGGCGGCCGGCTTCGAATGGCTGAAAGAGAAGAAGATCAGGCGGGTAGAGCTGGAAACGATGGCCGCTAACCGGGCGGCATGCGAATTCTGGCGCAAGCAGGGATTCGATATCAGTTTTTACGGCATGCGGAAAATAATTTAATATTTATGGACGGAAATACCAGGGAAAATATCGAAATCGGGATGCGCGTACGAATCGTACAGAAGCGCGACCAGCCGACCGGCGCCTTGACCGAAGGCACGGTAGCCGCGATCCTGACCAATTCGCCCACTCACCCGCACGGGATCAAGGTGCGCCTCGATTCGGGCGCGGTCGGGAGGGTGCAGGAGATTCTTTAACGCCGGATAATAACGTAATCGGAACCTGAAATTCGAAATAAAAATAATTAAAATATGATTATTTCCAAATCGGATTACATTAAATATTACCAATGCGCCAAGGCTCTCTGGCTGTATAAGAACCGTAAGGATCTGATCCCGGAAGATTACGAAGCTTCCATGGCCGGAGCGATCGCCAACGGCGCCGCGGTCGAGGAACAGGCGTATAAGCTGTTTCCCGGAGGGGTGCGCGTTAAAGACAGGGGATTTAAGGAGGGAGCGGCCGAAACTACGCGCCTGGTGCTGGCGAAAACGCCGGTAATAATCCAGGCGTCTTTTTGGAATAACGACCTTTATTGCCGCGCCGATATTATCAAGCATAATCCCGAAGATGATAGCTGGGATATTTACGAAGTGAAAAGCGCCACCAGAGTTAAGAAAGAGTATCTGCCGGACGTCACGTTCCAGAAGCTCGCCCTCGAGGCGGCCGGGTTGAAAGTCGGCCGGGTGCATATAATCCACGTTAACCGCGACTATGTCCGCCAGGGGGAGATCGACCCCGGGCGGTTTTTGATTACCGCAGACGTAACTGCGGAAGTGGATAGGCGAAGCGCTAAAGCCGATTTCGATATTAAGGACATGTTCGAGCTGGTCGGGAAACGCGACGAACCTAGGGTCAGGATCATAAAACAATGCCGCGACCCCTACCCCTGCATGTTCATTCCTTATTGCTGGCAAAACGTACCGGATCATTCGATTTATAATGTCTATCTGAATACGGAAACGATCAAGCGCCTGCTCGGCCAGGGGATCGTTGACTTAGCCGACGTGCCCGCCGGAGTGATCGTTAAGGAAAAATATAACCGCTATCAGACGGCGCTAAAAGAGGATAAAATAATCGTCAACCAGGACGCGATCAGGGCCGAACTTGATAATTACCGCTACCCGCTGTATTTTCTCGACTACGAGACCAATTCCCCGGGCGTACCGCTCTTCGACCATTACCGCCCATACCAGCGGATCGTATTCCAGTATTCCCTGCATGTGGTCGAATCCCTGGGAGCCAAGGCCAGGCATTTCGAATATCTCGACGACGAACCGGGCGACCCCGGGCCCCGGTTATGCGCGAAACTATCGCGCGAGATCGGCGATAACGGCAGCGTGATCGCCTGGTTTAAAAATTTCGAAGCCGGCTGCAACCGGGAAATGGGGGAGCGGTATCCGGAGTACGCTAAGTTCTTCGATAATGTCAACGGCCGCCTGCTCGACCTGATGGAATTTTTTTCCAAAGGCTATTACGTCGATAAGGATTTTTTCGGCTCGGCCTCTTTAAAAAAAGTGATGCCGGTGTTCGTGCCGCACCTGTCCTACGAGGAGCTGAATATTTCCGAAGGTATGGCCGCGTCCGAAAGCTGGCCGCTATTGGTAAACGGCGGCCTGGAACCGGGGGAACGGCGCGAACTCCGCTGCGATATGCTCGCTTATTGCGGGCTCGACACTTTCGGCTTGGTGGAGATATTCAATAAACTCAGCGAAATCGCCGAATAATTGTGGGCGTGGTTCCTCCCGGTAAAACCGGAAAATTTAGGCGCCTAAATGAATATATTTTAAATCCATAAACCACCGGCTGCCTGCCGGTGGTTCTTTATTTAAAGATTGGATTTAGGGGCGGGCATAAATTGTGTAACCTTTAAGAAAATGTTATAATAAAATCATAAATATTTTAAAATTATTTTATGAATGATGAAAACAATAAACCGGAAGCCGACTTATTAAACCCCCGGGGCGGGGAAAATAACGGGCAGGTGATGCCCGCGGACGATAGTCGGGAAACCGGGGACCGGGCGCCGGCGCCGGCCGGAACTGAGCCGCAGACAAAGCCTTTGGCTAAACCGAAAAAACTATCCGGAAAAAAAGTATTATTCGCGGCTATAGCGGTTTTAATCCTGGCGCTATTGGCCTGGGGGGCGGTTTATTTATTGCCGGGACCGGGCGGGGAAAATAACCGAAATAACCGGCAGGCGCAGGTCGAACAGCAGGACCTATTTTCCGGATTTTCCAAATTAGTCATCAACCCGGCTAATGCCGACGATAATTTCGAGTTTCGGCCGGATAAATCCGACAGCCTGGGGGCCGACCCGGGGGCTGTTTATATTTTAAAAAGCAAGCAGGCATTAAGTACCGCAGCGATCGAAGAAAATATTAAGATCAGCCCGGATGTCGAATAT
>CAZYKS010000144.1:0-3013 GCA_964648375.1 uncultured Gammaproteobacteria bacterium
TCATCCAGGAGTCGCTACTGCCGCCAAATGCTGCGCTAATGCCGTGGGATGAGGACATCCCGGCCAGGCCGGCGTTATAATCCTGACGAATCTCGTCCGCGGTGCGGGCGTAGGGGTAGATCTTGACTTCGTCGATGAAGCCGTTGAAATAATAATCAGTTGTTCCTTGGTTCCAAAATGCGCCAATGATAGCTTTTTCTACAAAACCGCTACTGCTACCCCTTAGCGGACCATCTTGCGTTTCTTCGTCTTTTAAAACGCCATTAGCATACACTTTCCATGAACTGCCATCCCGTAACATAGTGTAATAATGCCATTCATTCATTGCCAAACTAGCATGAGTAAGATCAACCTGCTGGCTGTTTGCTACAACAGCACTGCCATCAAGGCCAATTGACATTGACCATGTTTCTCCGCTACTGCCTCCGGCTCCAAACGCCGTATTAAAATCTGAACTATTTTTAGCCCATAAGCTAATGGTAAAATCATCTGATTCTGGTATCATATCGGCGCTGCCCAAATCTACATAATTACTGCCGTCAAAATACAGGCATTTCCCGCTTACGCACATGCTCTCGTCCTGCCAGGTGGCGCCAGTAATCGTCCCATCATTGCCCTGCCCGCTTTCGTCGTAGGCGGTCGAGCCGTAGCCTTCGTCAAAGGTCCAGTACCCGACCGGGCCGGGGCCGGTTTCTTCCGCTTGGGCGGTGCCGATGGTATAGCTGGTAGCCTCGACAGAAAAATCAGAGGCGGAAAACCCGTTTTCGGCGGTCGCATTTCCGTAATAAAAATATATCGACTGGGCGCCGGACGGGAAAATATCGAAATTCACGTGGATAACGTTACTGGCGGTACGGCAGCCGGATACTATGTAATATTCGAGAGGCTGGCCTTTTTCGGTGGTAAAACGGTAATCGCCGCAATCAGCCTGCATCGAGGTCGAGGCCGTGTCGGTATCTAGGGTCAGGATAACATAAACGTCCGTTTCGGCCGCGGTATTATTGGTTACCGGGATCGCCTGGCGATAGGACCAATTATCGTTCCACCAGCCGGCTTTAACTTCTTTCGGCTTATTCCATAATAAAATTCCTGTAATTATCATTACTAAAACAATAATTACTATAATCGTAATCTTATTAATCTTATTAATCCCTGCCAATAATTTTTTGGCAAAAGATTTATAAGATTTATATGATTTTTGTTCTTTTTTCGATTTCATATTTATTCTGCAGCCTTCTTATTTCGATTTGGTCATTGCCAAAGTTAATTAATAGCCCGACCAATATTCCGGTTAATCTTAAGTAGGAAATTAATTGCGCTTTATATACATCCGGCATATTGCCCTTAACCGCCTTCAGTTCCACAATCACTTTATCTTCTACCAGCAGGTCCAAGCGATGTTCACCGATCACTTGATTATCGAACATTATCCGATATAGCTTCTGCACTTCGACTTTTAATCCTCTTTTTCTTAAAGCGATAATTAAAGCATTTTCATATACGCTTTCTATAAATCCTGGTCCTAAACGGTTATAGACTTCATAGACTGCACTAATTATTTTTTCGGTAATTTCGCTATGGGGATATTGATCCATTATTTTTTGCAGGGATTTATATGATTAATATGATTATCTTGTTGATGTAGCGATATTATATTCACTGACTCCGGCGACGCGGCCCGCTCGGTCGGGTTTATCGGCAAAAGACGTTAATGCTACATAAACGAACAAAACAAAAACAGCCGTAGCGATCGCGGCTGTTATCCAGGATTTTAATTTAAATGTGTTTTTAGCTTTCTGTTTTTCGAGTTTTTCATGAACAGCGCGCTTGTCGTCGCAGGCGTGCTTATCAAGGTATTCTTTAAACCATTTCTCGCAGGTAAAATAGTTGCGGCCGATCTTTTCGGCTTTTAGGCGCTCTCTCTGCACCAACTGCGATAAATAAGCGCCGGTATAGAGCTTATCATCGGCAAAATGCCGTAACGGCAATAATTTCCGGGCTGTTTTTTCTAAATCCGGCATGGGGATGCGGATAAGCTAATATAAGGCAAAAATTAACAGTTATATTATCAGCTTATTATCTATTAATTACTATATTATTATCCACAATTATACCATATATTACTTATCAGACACAAATAAAAAATCTTATTAATCTTATTAATCCCTGCCTAAAAAATTTGCAGGGATTTATATGATTTATAAGATTACTTGGCGCAGCGGAAGCCAATCGTCGAAGTCGCTTCGGTCGGGGAATGCGACAGGTCGAGGGAGAAGACGCCATTGGCGCCGCGCACGAAGCCCCTTAAGTAGCCGGTACTCGAGGAAGCGGTGCCGGTCTTTATCCCGCCGATGCCGTTAGCGGAAGTATAGTAATAGGGCGGGATGATATTGAAGCCTTTAAAGTCGGTAACCTGGTAATACTCGCTCCAGCCGCCTTCGCCATTATCGGTAGAAGTCGCTTCCCAGCCGGTATTCAAAGAAGAGTCGACCGTCGGCAGGCCGGCCGGGGTTACGGTCTGGTCGGTCCATTCCGCCAGGCCGCCGGACAGGTTATAAATTTCGTTTCCGCCCAGGAGCGCGTAAGCGGTGGCGGTAGCGAAGATATTTGAGCTTGAGGCGATTGAACCGGTTTCCAGGCGCGGCGCGGAAGCGGCTGTCCCGGAGGCGGTAGCGTCCGTACTGAAGTTGGACGCAACCTTGATCACATTATCGGCCATAGTCATCCATTCGTTTTCGGAGACCAAATGGTAGCCGTTGCCCAGTGACTGGCAATAAAGCTCGGCCTGGCCCTGGGAAACATCGGTCCATACCGGCTTAGTATAATCGACAATGTCGGATAGATTAGCGGTTCCGTTCCCATTCCCGTCGGCGAAGCGCGCTTCCGAACTCATCACGCAGAAGCCCGGCTGGGTGCCGTACTTGGCGCTGCCGGCTACCCAGGTAAAGCCGTCTTCACAGTAGCCTTCGAAGGCTCCGGCTACGACCTTGCCTTCGACGCCGAGGTCGCCCAT
>CAZYKS010000145.1:0-2989 GCA_964648375.1 uncultured Gammaproteobacteria bacterium
CACCTGGTGGATCAGGCAGGCGATAACCCGGGCGCTGGCCGACCAGTCCCGCACGATCCGCATCCCGGTACATATGGTCGAAACCATCAATAAGTTCCAGCAGATTCAACGGTCACTGATCCAGGACCTCGGGCGCGAACCCCTGCCGGAAGAGATCGCGGCCGAGATGCAGGAAGATATCGAAAAGGTTCGGCATATCATCAAAATTTCGCAGGATACGATCTCCCTCGAAACCACGGTCGGCGAGGACGAAGAGGATTCGACGCTCGAGGATTTTATCGAGGATGTCAAAAACGTCACGCCGGACCGGAGCGCGGCTCTGCAGCTTTTAAAAGATTACGTCAAGGAAGTGGTCGCCACCCTGTCCCCGCGGGAACAGAAAATTCTCGAGATGCGCTTCGGTCTGATTGACGGCGTCGCCCATACCCTAGAAGAGGTCGGGCGCGAGTTCGACGTTACCCGCGAACGCATCCGCCAGATCGAAGCGAAAGCGCTCGAACGGATCCAGAAGCACGCCGGGATCAAGAAACTGCGGGATTTCTAAGAGACACGGATCAACACGGATCAGATACGGATTTTCACGGATAATTAAAATATAATAATGATAAAATAAAAGCCTTACCGATGAAAATCGCAAGGCTTTTTTGATTGTGAAAAGTAGGGCCGTTTGATAACCCCGGATCAGGAGAAGTACGCGGATATGATCAGGATGAGGGCGGGGCCGTAGATGCCGATCAGACACATGGATTTATTTTCCAGAACTTCGTTGGTTAAGCCTAGTTTATTTCTGGCGTTTTGGAAAATACTGACTGTGTCGGCAAAAAAATACAACATAATGAAATAAATAATTACTGATATTTTGACGAGGAACGAATGGCTGCTGCAGAAAATAAACATCGGGTAAAGAACATAACCGACAATAGATAAAATAAAAGATAATCTGATCAAATTCCAGATTTGGGTACATCCCCCTAAGGCGCATTTACCGAAATGATTTATGCCCGGAATTTTCATGATTTCCTCCATTATAAAAATTTTAGCGATTGTTATGTAAAGAGCTATAGTAATTAATGTAATTAGTAATATTTTATAATATTTTATCTAAAATTGCAATATTTATGCGGAATTTAAGTGAAATTTACCTTGACTTTTTTATAATTTAAATTTATAATAATTATTCATAATTAATTGAACTTTAAAAACTGAATATCTTTACAAAGAGAGGTGGATATGGTGATAATATATGATTTTAAGGTTACGAAGACTAATTTTATTTTGGGAAAATTAAAAGAGGTGACCGTAACGGGAAGGGGGATAGAAGCCGTATTTGTCAGGAAAAATAATGAGGTCGATATTAAACCCGGCCAGAATGTGCCGGAAATGCTTTTGGGCTTAATGAAGAAAGCGGCTCGTGACCGATTTAAAGAAGAAGATGATAAAAGAGCGAAGAAACTGCCGGATAAATCTGCGGCAACGCAAAAAAAACCCAGGGCAATTTTTATTCCGGATTTTGCGAATGTATATGACGAGGCCCATGAACTGCATAAAGAAATCCTGGACTATAAAAAGCGGCATTGGTCATTAACGAATATGAGCGATGCCGTTATCGAAGTTTTAAGGGAAGGGCGGAATAATTCCATCCGGTGGCAGGTGCTGGATAATAATATGATGAGTGATGTTGATAAAAGCGAGATGGAATGGTACTGGATGCTGCGCAGAAAAGTCGGCATTACGCCCTTAACCGAGGGCTGGACGCAAGTTATCCGCTGGGAAAAACGAGCTGGAAAAAAACCGAAGCGAATTCCGCAGAAAGTCGAAAGCATTAAGCACGCCATCCGCCAGGCCGGCCATGCCCTGGATACTTACAAACTGGACAGCGGGGAAAAGCCGGGCGAGTTAAAGCTCTTAGATAATATCGAAGATGTTATTCGGGAAGCGAATCGGTTGATAATCGTATATAAGGGATTGAGTAAAGGGGATAAATTCGACCTGCAGGTCATGTTAGCTAAAACCATCCTGCAAATCGAGAATTGCCGTAATCCGTATAAACAAAAAATAAAAGAGGAATTCGAAAAAATTCTGCCATTGAAAGACAGTCTAAACCGGATAAACCCCGGAGCTCTGGCAGCGCGCACGATTAAGGCGCTGGGTTTACTCAATAAGCGTTTCGTTGAACTGGATTTGACAGTCCCGCACCTGGCCATGCGCCGGGAATTGTTGGTTCTCGAGGAAAGGCGGCTGCAAAAGGCGATTTTGAATTGTCTGGCCAAAACCCATCTGGCGTTTCATACGAAAGGGTATAGCCAACATAATGACAAAATCATAAAAAACCTTAATCTTGCCCGTAAATTCCTGAGCAATGTCCGGACTTCGCCGTATTGGGAAATCGGACGGCAGGCCAACCTTTATATTTATAACGCCGAGCGTTTCGCGAAAAAGCGCGACCAGATTGGGGTTAAAGAAATGCTTTCAATTGCTATTGGAATTTTAGAGACGAAAGTAACTAAGGGAGAGGGACCATGAAAAAACCAGAAGGCGTCGGGCCATTGAAATTTTTACGTATCAGCGAAGCTGAAGTCCAAAGAGTCGTAAAGATGGCAGATATATTATTGCCCGATAACTGTATCCATCAGGAAAACAGAATATTGCCGATGTCATTCTTAATAGACATCTTGAAATTGCTGCGAAGCAAAAAATTTGGTGAAATCAAATCTTATCAAGTGTGCTCGCTTTGCGCGCACTATAAAATTTGTAAATTTAAAATAAGGGGATAAAAAAACAAGGGATATCTAAACCAATAATTCATTTAGATATCCCTTATTTTATTTGTTTACGACTATCATCGCCGTACTCTTTGCCGGAAAAGATTGATGGAAGCCGGTGGGGTAGTCGCGCATAGCCTGGTTAATCGTGGCATAAGGATAACGGTATTCAACACCGAAACGCGTTCCCGGATCATTAGCGATAAATTCATTGGTTTCGGCATCAT
>CAZYKS010000146.1:0-2946 GCA_964648375.1 uncultured Gammaproteobacteria bacterium
TCCTGAGTGTCTTCGGAAAAATATTGGTCAAAAATGAAATTTCCGAGGGAATAGAATATCGGCTTGCCCCGGTAGATCTCGACGCCTTCAACCACGTGCGGATGATGGCCGATCACGACATCGGCGCCCGCGTCGATCAAGCTATGGGCAATTTGCACCTGCAGCGGGTTCGCTCTATGCTCATACTCCACGCCCCAGTGCATCTGGACGACCGTGAAGTCGGACTGCTCCGCCAATGATTTTACCTTGGCGGCCAATTTATCGGCATCTAGTTTAGAATAAACCATGCTAAAACCGGCTAAACCGATATTTTTACCGGCAATTGACACTGATCCGATACTGCAATCGTCCACTACGCCGTCGCTGCAGCCGGAAAAATCGTAGCCGATTTTTTCCAGATTCTGCCTGGTCTCATCCATCCCCCGCTCCCCCTGGTCCAGGGCATGGTTATTGGCCAGGTTAAAAAAATTAAAGCCATACTCATACATACGGGAAAGATAGTCGGGAACGAACGCAAAATCGTAGGAATTTACCGGCGGATAATGGGCCCCGCCGTCCGTTGCCGCCCCTTCCAGGTTGGCGCTAACCAGTTCATAAGATGTAAGGTCCAAGCCCGAGGTGGTAGCCAGTCCGGATAATAATCTATCGAAGCCGTATTGTCCGATCCTTTCCCTGACATGGCGGTCAAGCATCAAATCGCCGAAAAACAATAATTCCGTCCCTTCTTCCCGCCCCTGACTGACCGGCAAGCTGCTGGAGCTATGGGCTAGCGAATCCGATTGATCCGTATTTACAATAGTATTATTTATACCTATATCGGCCGGTTCTCGGCCGGCTTCATAAAAGACCATATCCATGAAAATAACGGTTAAAAAAACCGCTAATAAACTCGAATATTTTATTAGCTTAACCGAACGATCCATATCATCTATTATAGCGCAAATTAGCATAAAAACAAAACACCCCGCGAATCAACGAATCGAAATACGAATTTACGAATTCTTACTTAATTTAAAACCAGAATTCGTAGTCATCCGCAAAAAATGCGTTGCTTCGCGGGATGTTATCCCGGTACAAGCTATATTTTCACTATCAATAACTTTCGTCCGGCCGAATTGCTTCCAAATTTTCAATCCGGCTGTTATCATATGCCTTCTCTTCGATCATAACCGGCTTTCCGGTATAAGTGATACGAGCCTGATTTTCAGCTAGTGCGGTCAAGGGACCGAATACGCTTATTTCGGCGCGGGCATGGCCGGAGGCCTTAACTTCCGTGGTTGAAGCGCTTAGGCCGAACGCTTCCAAGCGGGATGAATTTTCCAATTCGGCTTTCAGCGTGTTAGCGGTACCGCCCAAATAAACACGCGAAAAAACATTACCGTCTATCATTACCTCGTCCGCATCCAGTTCCCGAGCGGTCAGGCGTCCGCCACCGTCCAAAACCGCGTTCAAAATATCCGGAGACCCGACAATCTCGATCTGGCCGCCAATACCGGCTATATAGCCGGTAATCGTCCCGCCGTCAGCATAGACCTTTACCTGTGCCGATTCCCCGGCATTAACTTTCATATCGGTATCGTTAAAACCTTTGATATCGGCCGACATCGTCCGGAATGCGATGAACGAATCCAGCTACGGAAGGGTAGCTTCGATCGTAATCGGCAATTCGGGACAAAAAAAACACAAACCGTTATCCCGGTCCGCCTGGACGATTTTCAATTCGCCGTTATCCACGGAAAAATCCAAATCATCGAGCGCCGCTTCGGCACCGCTTATCTTCAGGCTGAAAATATCCCCTTTTTCGATTATCGCTTCCCCGTCAATACCGACGCGCAAGCCGGTAACGCCGTCGTAATCGTAGCTCCGCGAGATCGTACTGGTGTTGACTATTTCACTCACGCGCGCTTTAACGCGCGGAACGGTATCGATCATGACTACCGCCAGAGTGATTATAGAAACCATCCAGACCCCGATAAACAGGCTATTGATCACCGCGTTAAAGGCGCTTTTACGGGAGGCCAGGCTGACGCCTAAAAGCAGTATAAACAACAAGGGAATCACCACCACCGAGAAACCGGAAACGATGCCGATAAGATACCAGCCCGTTCCGACAATTCCCATAATCGGGAAATTATCCGCGAATACCAGCGTATCGGCATTAAATACCGCAATCGCGGCGGCCATTCCGGTAGCGGTTATTGCCATCACCGCGGCGATGATTACCAAAACTCCGAAAAACACTCCGAGTAAGCGTCCGAATCTCCGGATAAAGGAGCCCAAGGCGCGAAATAACGCGTTTATAAAAACGAATGGCAGCATCAGCACCCGTTTTAAACCGCCGGTATCTACCTGCCGAATCTTTTCCGCTTTGTCTCTGGCGAAATCCTCGAGTTTTTTTAGCGTTACGGGCGTACCCTGCATTTCCAGTTTCTGGGAGGTGGTTTTAGCCGGAGGCATAACCAGCCAAAACACCAAATAAGCCACCACCCCGGCCCCTCCGAAAAATATTGAAAGCGCGAATATCAGGCGGAATATGATCGCATCCACCCCGAAATACCGGCCCAGCCCGGAGCACACCCCCGCCACTATGGCGTCATCCAGGTCGCGGTATAATTTTTTCTGCTTGAGGCTGTTTTTTTCTTTTTGCTTATCATCGCTGTCATTATCCGCGTATTCCTTACCGTTGCCTTCCCCGCTGGCAATATCGGTAACCGTACCCATGATCTTAATCAGCCTTTCGACGTCCTTAAGGTTGATTACCTGTTTCTTAGCCGACAGCTTGGCGGAAAATTTCTCCGCTATGCTGGCTTCGATATCGCTTATTATTTCCGCCGCCGTCTTTTTCGAATCGATGCGGATAAAATATTCCCTGATTTCATCCAAATAAGTGCGCAAGCGGTTATAAGCGTCCTCTTCCAGGGTAAAGATCAGGCTATTTAAAGTGAC
>CAZYKS010000147.1:0-2911 GCA_964648375.1 uncultured Gammaproteobacteria bacterium
AGAAAGGCCTGTGTTTGCACATGGTTAATTAATATCCAAATAAAAAACTTTAACCTAATGTTAAAGTAATTATAAACAATTTTAGCTAAAATTGCAAATTTTATTCTTTTTTGTCCCCTCTTTCCGCGCCTTTCTAAATCTTCAGCGCATTCAGCGATTCTACTCGTTCCTTAACGCCGTGATCGGATCCATCCGCGCGGCCTTCCGCGCCGGATACAGACCGAACGCAACCCCGAAAAAGGCGGAGAAGCCGATGGCGACGTAGAAAGCCTGGGCCGGGATCGAAAATTGCCAGTCCAGGCCGGCATAGCCCGCTCCGAGCGATATCAGGTAGGATATGCCTGAGCCGATGATACTGCCGATAATCCCCCCGAGGATCGTAATGATGACCGATTCGATCAGGAACTGGTACATAATGTCGGAATAGCGGGCACCGACCGCTTTCCTCAGGCCGATCTCGTGGGTGCGTTCGGTCACCACTACATACATAATATTCAGTATCCCCACTCCCCCGACAACCAGAGATATGGCCACGATCGCGAGTAAAAGCAGGGTGACCGCCCCGGTGACAGTTTCGAGAATGTCCATCGATTCCTGCATCGTGACCACGCGAAAATCGTCCTTGCCGGTGTCGAAGGCGCTTTGCACGGCGTTGTTGGGCTGCGGCAGATCGTGGTTCTGCCTGAGGATATAGCGGGCGTCCTCGGTGGTATCATTTATTATCGAGGTGTCCGCGACCTGATGCATCATGTACTGGACATAATTAACGCCCATTACCTTTTTCTGGAGCGTCCGCAGCGGAACATAGATGATATTGTCGAAATCGAGGCCCATTACCGCTCCCCGCGGTTTCAATACTCCGATAACTAGAAATTTGGTTTTCCGGAGTTTTATATATTTGCCGAGCGGATCCTGGTCTCCGAACAGCTTCTCGCTGATTTTCGAGCCGAGGACCGTAACCGCGTCTAACGACTTATCTTCGCTGTCCGTGTACCAGCGGCCGTAACCGACTTCGCTCTGGTCGATATCGAGATAGGAGGCGGTTTCGCCCAGGACCGTTACCCGTTCGAGCGCGCCCTGGTAGCTCGCGAGTTCCTGGTCCATGATCCCGGCGTAGCCGGCGGTTACGTTCGGCAGTTTGAGAATATCCTGGTAATCGTCGAGCGTCAGGGTCGTGACCTGGACGCCTTGTGCTAATGAGGCGGCGCTTTGCGACTCGCCCGACTGTCCCGATTTCGCGCTCGGGACCTTGATTTCGGTCTCGAAGGTATCGCTGCCGCCGAATGACGAGATTTCCCCCTGTACCAGACTATTGATGCCCGCTCCGGCGGAATAGACGATTACGATACTAGCTATCCCGATCACGATCCCGAGCACAGTCAAAAACGTCCGCGCCTTATTGGCCCGAAGCGATCGTAATGAAGTTTGAAAGGTGGAAGCAAGATGCATTTTATAAAAAATAGTAATTTGTAATTTATTAATTTACTTTATTCATACCTAAGCGCTTCGATCGGATCTAGATGCGCCGCTTTGCGGGCCGGATACAGCCCGAACACTAATCCCACCAGGGTAGACACCCCGACCGCGAGGATGATCGAAATCGGCGACACGATAAAGGCCCAATCATAGCCGAGCAGGTTGGCTACGATCGCGACCAAAAACGCGATAATCGTTCCGCCGATAATGCCAATAATGCCGCCGAGTAGCGTGATCGTGACCGCTTCGAACAGGAACTGGCTCATGATATCGAAAAAATTCGCTCCTACCGCTTTTCGAAGCCCGATCTCGCGCGTCCGTTCCGTTACGCTAATGAGCATTATGTTCATGATCCCGATCCCGCCCACGATCAAGGATAAGGCCGCCATCGCCGCCAGGAAATATTTAAGCGCGTTCGTTACGGTCGTGATCATGTCCAGGGCCTGGTCCGAACTGCGGACGGAAAAGTCGTCGCTCTTGCCGCTCGGGTCGGTGATATCGTGGCGCTCCCGCAGGGTCAGCTTGACATCGTTTAACGCCTGCGGGATATTTTCCTGGTTATCGACTTTGGCCCGGATCATGCCTAAATGGTTAACCCCGACAATTAGTTTTTGCATAGTCATAATCGGGATGAAAATCTGGTCATCGTAATCCTGGAACGCGACTGTCCCCCGCTTTTTCATCACCCCTATGACCTCGAGGTACTGCTTCTTGATTTTGATCCGCTTGCCTATCGGATCGTTGTCGCCGAACAATTCCTCCTTGACCGTATCCCCAAGTACCGCTACCTTGGCCAGGTTCTTTTCCTCTTCTTTCGTAAAGAAACGGCCCTCGGCCACTACCCCGTCCTCGACCTCCGGGTAACTGGCGGTGCATCCGCTCAGGTTGGTATCGTAGGAAACCGAGCCGTAGCTGGCCGTACCGGCGCCTTTCGTATATGCGACCACTTCGGTAATATCCGGGACGTTTTTCTTATCGGCCAGCGCCATGGCGTCATCGTAAGTCAAGGTGGTGATATTTATCCCCATAACCGAAGCCGGCGGCCCCTCGCTGTCCGAGCCGCCAGGCAAAATCCCGATCAGGTTAGTTCCTAAAGTCTTCACCTGCGCCAGGATCAGGCTCTGCGCCCCGGCTCCGACCGCGATAATCACGATCACGGCAGCGACCCCGATAATGATCCCGAACATAGTCAAAAAACTCCTAACTTTATTGGCCAGGAGCGCCTTTAAGGAATTACGCACGGATTGGGTAATTAGATTGAACATGCAATTATTGAGGGTAATTGTTACTGAAACATAAAATAATTAATAATTTGTAAGTTATAATTTATAAACAATAATAAATAATAAATTTATAATATTCAAACGGGTCGATTTATAAATTTAATATTATGTCTTATAAATTGTTTACAAATTATTAATTATTACTTATAAAT